>CALKMW010000060.1 GCA_938092205.1 uncultured Pseudomonadales bacterium | reverse complement strand
TCCCGGCAAGAATGCGCGCAGACCACGTACATCAACGGTGAATCCACCTTTGACCTTGCCACTGATCATACCAGTCACAATTTCATCTTTATTATGTGCAGCTTCAAGCTCAATCCAAGATTCCGCTCTGCGTGCTTTTTCACGTGAAAGACGAGTGGCACCAAAACCATCTTCAACTGCCTCGAGAGATACCTGGACCTCATCACCGACGCTGACTTCTAGCTCACCTTTATCGTTGAAAAATTGCTCTGCTGGAATAACACCTTCAGATTTTAGTCCTGCGTGAACGGTAACCCAATCTTTATCAACATCGATAATTACGCCAGTAATAATAGCGCCGGGGTTCATTTCTACAGTTTTTAGACTTTGCTCAAATAGTTCTTGAAAATTTTCGCTCATGGATTTTTCCTGAGTATTGACAGAGCTTCGACAGAGGCATATCTGCGTCGAACTCTTTTTTCCACGTGGCCAGTTTACGTGGGTCAGTTAAAGTAAAGTGACTAGCAATTATGGCTGGCGACTGCTAATGCACCGGTTTATACAACTAAGCTATTGCGCGAAGTATGGCTAAATTTTGCAACTTATCCACCGCTTCTTGTATCGATAGATCGGAAGTATCAACCTCAACTGCATCTTCTGCGATAGCTAAGGGTGACGCCTTACGATTCATATCTCTTTCATCTCTTAAGCGAACTTGCTCTTCGAGGGCGCGCAGACTAACATTTTCGCCCTGCTCTAGCAACTGTTTATAGCGCCGACTTGCACGCTCTTCAATGCTAGCTGTTAAGAATATTTTAAGCTGAGCATTAGGAAACACCTTTGTTCCCATATCCCTCCCGTCTGCCACTAGACCTGGAGCCTTGGCAAACTGATGCTGTCGGGTTAATAAGGCAGCTCTCACGCTTTCAATGGCCGCCACCTTTGACGCTAAAGCACCGGTCTCTTCGGTACGCAACTCTTGAGTTACATCCTCGCCCTCAAGCAAGACTCTATTATGACCATTTGGTAGAGCTTCAAAACATACATCCATGTTTTCAGCTAACTGGGTTAAAGTACTACTGGGTTCAATGTGTAACCCATGACGAACTGCAACCATACCCAATAGACGATAGAGCGCACCACTATCTAAATAATGGTAGCCCAATTGCTTAGCTAAGATGCGACTAACAGTGCCCTTACCAGAACCGCTTGGCCCATCAACTGTAATAATTTTTACCATGAATTATTTAATTATCAATAATTAGCAAAGATTTATGCCAATTTGATATTGATACCCACCTGTCTTGCTAGAGAAATAAAATTAGGGAAAGAGGTAGCAACATTATTAGCCTCTTTAATCGTAATCGGGCCGCTAGCGCGCAAGCCAGCAATACTAAAGGCCATTGCAATGCGATGATCATCGAAACTTTCGACCTCACCACTGCCTATTTCACCACCTTGAATTCGAATACCATCATCGGTTGCCACAGCATCAACGCCTAATGTTACTAAGCCATCCGCCATGCTCTGAATGCGGTCACTTTCTTTAACTCGGAGCTCTTCAGCACCAGTGAGAACTGTTGTACCCTCAGCGCAAGCAGCAGCAATAAACAACACTGGAAATTCGTCAATCGCCAGAGGAACCTGGTCCTCAGGAATTGCTATACCCTTTAATGGCGAATAGCGCACACGAATATCAGCCACCGGCTCATCACCAACTTGAGCACGATTAAATAATTCAATATTGGCACCCATTTGACGCAGTATATTAATAACGCCTACACGAGTCGGGTTAACACCCACATGACGCAACGTGATATCTGAACCTGGAACAATCGCGGCAGCCACCATGAAAAAAGCTGATGATGAAATATCCGCAGGCACATTGATTCGGGTAGCTGTCAATCGACCGCCCCCGCTCAAAGATGCCTTATCATTGTCACTATCGACTTTATAGCCAAAACCACGCAACATGCGCTCAGTGTGATCCCTAGTAGGAGCCGGTTCCACTGTAGATGTCTCACCTTCTGCGTAGAGACCTGCCAACAATACACATGACTTAACCTGAGCACTAGCCATTGGCATAGTGTAATTGATACCCTTGAGCTTACGACCACCCTTAATTCGCAGAGGTGGCGTTCCATCTTTTTCCGTTTCAATCACTGCACCCATTTCACGCAATGGGTTAGCTACTCGGCCCATAGGTCTTCCGGAAAGTGAAGCATCACCTTGAAGTTCCACATCAAAAGCTTGCCCTGCTAAGAGTCCACTTAAGAGACGAATTGATGTGCCTGAATTACCAAGATAAAGCGGCTTTTTTGGCGCTTGTAGGCCATGCAAACCAACACCACGAATAACTACACGACCCTCATTGGGTCCTTCAATCTCAACACCCATGTCACGAAATGCTTGAAGTGTAGCCAAGCTATCTTCACCTTCAAGAAAACCTGTTACCTCAGTCATACCATCGGCTAGTGAGCCAAGCATAATTGAGCGGTGAGACATAGACTTATCACCTGGCACACGAAGATCACCTCGCGCGTTACCGCCAGGGGATACGATATAATTAATGATTTTTTCATTCATAGGGCTTTGTAATCCAGTATCTGTTTTATTGCTTTCAAGCATACTTCCAAAATGATTTCGCGCCTCGCGAGATCGAATAAATAGTTGAGTTAGAGCCTGTTTATCTTCTGCTTCAATAGAAGCTCTTAATGCGGTCAAGTTATCCATCATTTTATCCATAACATCAATGACTGCATTTTTATTTGCTATGGCTATATCCCGCCACATAATCGGATCGCTGGCAGCGATTCGGGTAAAGTCGCGAAAACCACCTGCCGCATAGCGAAATATATCTGTTTTTTCATTCATTCCCGCCAAGGTATCTACCAATGAGTAGGCGAGAAAATGGGGCAAATGACTGGTTGCCGCTAAAATTTGATCATGCTCCTGAACATCCATAGAGGACACTAAGGCTCCAACCGACTGCCATAGTTTTGTGGCTCGCTCTAAATGGCTTTTGGCTGTGGTTTCAACAGGCGTTAATATCACTCGATGATCGACAAATAATTCAGGATTTGCGGCGGTTACACCACTTTTTTCCGAACCGGCTATTGGATGACCCGGCACTAATTGCGGGGGTACAGCACCAAACAGCTCAATTGCAGAATTAACAACTGATTCTTTAACACTGGCTACATCTGTTAATGTAACTTCGGCAGAAATTTGCTCGACACACTCTTGCAAAACTGATGGGACACTAAGGGTTGGCACCCCTATGACCACGATATCCCCCTGCTCCAGCTCCTGTGCCACCTGGCTCAAATCATCAACACAACGGTCAACAATGCCGTTATTTAAGGCAATTTCTAAAGTGGATTGCCTTCTAGATATGCCAATAACCTCCTTAGCTAAACCATTGTTGCGCACAGACGCAGCGAGGCTGGAGCCAATAAGGCCCAATCCGATAACAACCAAGCGGTTAACTACTGTTACAGGTTTCTTTTTTGCCATGGGGTACTCGACGTATCTCTGTAAGATTAAAAGCTAAAATTGCTAAAGAACAGCACAGGGGTAGGAACCCAATACTTTTAACTCGACAACCTGTGAATTGAGTTCATCGAGAACATTTGCAACAGCCTGATCTTCTATATGGCCCTCGAAATCAATAAAGAACACATAGGTCCAATTACTATTGCGAGAAGGCCTAGATTCAAGGCGCGTCATATCAACATTATGCCGCTGAAATGGCTCTAACAGATCATGTAATGCTCCAGGCTTATTACGCACAGAAACTACTACTGATGTCCTATCCTTGCCACTTCTAGGGACTTCTTCTCGACCAATAATCAAGAATCTTGTGGAATTATCCGGGTTATCTTCAATTTTCTCATGCAGCTTCTCGAGACTATAAAGTTCACAGGCCATATCGCCCGCTATAGCTGCCGAGTTCCATTCACCCTGAACCCTTTTTGCTGCTTCAGCATTGCTGCTAACAGCCACTCTTTCAATGGCTGGGAAATTTGAGTTCAGCCATTGCCTGCACTGCGCCAGTGACTGAGCATGGGAGTAAACTCTCGAAATATTCTTTTTATCAGTATTGGCGCCCACCATAAAGTGCTGATGAATGCGCAACTCAACTTCACCACAGATCTTTAATGACGAATCCATAAAGCTATCAAGGGTATGACTTATTACGCCTTCCGTAGAGTTTTCTACCGGCACTACACCGTAATCACAGGAACCAGAAAGCACTTCGCGAAAAACTTCATCAATAGCTGATTGTGGAACACTAACCGCTGAATCACCAAAGTGCTTTAGCGCAGCTTCTTGAGTAAATGTTCCCTCAGGGCCCAGATAAGCCACTTTAACGGGTTGCTCTAGGGCTAGGCAGGCTGACATTATTTGACGAAACAGTCGCGCCATATCCTCATTACTGAGAGGCCCTTGATTCATTTCCATTACGCGCCGCAATACCTGAGCCTCACGCTCTGGCTTGTAATAGGCTTTGTCACCCTGAGCTTCCTTCACCTCAGCAACATGCTGGGCACAGCGAGCACGCTCACTAATACTCTCGATCAGTAGTGAATCAATTTCGTCAATTTTCTTTCTTAATGACTCTAAAGAATGCTTTTTCGCCATCATTAAACCTTTTGTTAATCTTCTTCTGTTTCTGGTTGATCGTCTTCTTCTGGCTCAGCAATTCTAGCCAAGCTAACCAGGTTCTCATTTTCTTTCAAACGAATAACTCTCACACCCTGAGTATTTCGACCAACAATAGACACCTCATCACCACGGGTCCGTACCATGGTACCCTGATCCGAGATCAGCATAATTTCATCGCCATCAAACAGCTGCGTAACGCCTACTAAGGGACCATTTCTCTCGCTCGCCTGAATGGCGATCATACCCTTACCGCCGCGACCTTTGGTCGGGAATTCACTAATGTGTGTGCGCTTACCATAACCATTTTCACACACTGTAAGCAATAATCCATCCTGCTCCGGCACTACCATAGAAATAACCGAATGCTCTTCCGGAAGACGCATACCTCTTACACCCTTAGACACTCGACCCATAGCGCGAACATCTGTTTCAGAGAAGCGAACTGCCTTGCCCTCAGAGCTAAATAACATAATATCTTTGCTGCCATCAATAATAGCCGTGCCAACTAGGTGGTCACCTTCCACTAAGTCTACCGCACGCAAACCCACGCTGCGCGGTCTTGAGTATTGATCTAAGGAAGTCTTCTTAACCGTGCCATTAGCAGTAGCCATAATGACAAACTGGTCGGCACTGTATTCTTCTACTGGCAGTATAGAGCTGATGCGCTCACCTTCATCCAGCGGCAATAGGTTGACCATTGGACGACCTCTAGAATTTCGCCCTGCCACTGGTATTTGATAGACCTTAAGCCAGTAAACCTTACCAAGGTTAGTGAAGCACAAGATAGTTGCATGAGTGCTAGCAATAAGAAGATGTTCGACAAAATCTTCGTCTTTTACCGCTGTAGCAGACTTACCCATGCCGCCGCGACGCTGAGCCTGATAATCAGTCAATGGCTGAGTTTTCGCATAACCACCGTGAGAAATAGTTACAACACGCTCTTCCTCGGTAATTAAATCCTCAACCGTAAGATCATGCTGAGACTCAGTGATTTCAGTGCGACGCTCATCACCAAACTGCTCTAATACCGCATCAAGTTCTTCGCGAATAACCAACATCAAGCGTGTGATATTGCCAAGAATATCCTGGTAGTCGGCTATTTCTTCAAGCTTAACTGTAAACTCTTCAATTATTTTGTCTTGCTCCATGCCAGTTAAACGATGGAGACGTAACTCAAGAATATCCTTAGCCTGTTCTGGACTGAGGAAATACTTACCTTTTCTTAATCCATACTGCTCTTCAAGCCACTCTGGACGGCTGGCTTCGGGACCGGCCCGATCCAACATTGCCACAACAGTGCCAGGCACCCACCCCTTAGTCACCAATTTTTCACGTGCATCAGCAGGGGTTGGAGATTTTTTAATCAGAGCAATAATTTCATCAATATTAGCTAGAGCAATCGCAAAACCTTCCAAAGTATGTGCTCTTTCTCTTGCTTTCTTAAGCAAAAAGATCGTTCTACGCGTCACCACTTCTCGACGATGTCGAACAAACGCTTCAAGCATTTGCTTAAGATTCAAAATCTTTGGCTGGCCGTCAACCAGTGCCACCATATTAATGCCAAATACTGACTGTAACTGAGTTTGAGCATAGAGATTATTTAGGACAACCTCACCCATCTCTCCGCGCTTTAGTTCGATTACTACTCGAAGACCATCTTTATCTGACTCATCTCTAAGTTCAGATATGCCTTCAATTTTCTTCTCTTTAACCAACTCAGCAATACGCTCAATTAAACGCGACTTATTCAGCTGATAGGGAATTTCAGAGATAATAATAGTTTCGCGCTTGGTTTTTTCATTAACCTCAATATCCGCTTTTGCGCGCTGATAAATTCGACCTCTACCGGTGCGATAAGCCTGAATAATGCCAGCCTTACCATTAATAATCGCACCCGTTGGGAAGTCAGGGCCCGGAATATACTCCATTAACTCATCAATGCTGATATCCGGATTTTCTATAATCGCCAAACAGCCTTTAACCACCTCTGTTAAGTTATGAGGCGGGATATTGGTTGCCATACCCACAGCAATACCCGACGAACCATTCACCAACAGGTTAGGAATTCTGGTGGGCAACACATGAGGGATAGATTCTGTTTCATCATAGTTGGGAACAAAATCAACCGTATCTTTTTCTAAATCTTCCAGCAGCGCATGGGCCAATTTAGTCATACGGATTTCGGTATAACGCATTGCCGCGGCAGAATCACCGTCAATAGAACCAAAGTTACCCTGCCCATCGACCAGCATATAGCGCAACGAGAACGGCTGCGCCATACGGACAATCGTTTCATAAACCGCAGAATCACCATGGGGATGATATTTACCAATAACATCACCCACTACACGAGCAGATTTTTTATAGGGCTTATTAAAATCATTATTAAGCTCGCTCATAGCAAAAAGAACGCGACGATGAACTGGCTTGAGACCGTCGCGGACATCAGGTAATGCCCGTCCCACGATCACGCTCATTGCATAATCAAGGTAAGATTGCTTTAACTCATCTTCGATATTTACCGGAAGGATTTCCTTCGCTGGATCAACCATAATTTATCTCTAAAATTTCGATTTTATTTTACTGCTGCAATGGCTTTTTTCGGCCTAAGAAGATCATCACCCAAACGTTTTGATCCGCCCCCTCTAACAACAGGATTTAAGCAGAATAGTCTATCATAGAATACCGACTTTAACCCACTAATATTAGCGTCAAATTGAGGTTAACGAGTAAACGATGGCATATCAATTTGCAATCCGTATAAAAGTGTCATTTTTTTAATGTAACAAACTCAAAATACGACAAAAAATGGGTATACTATTTGATTAAACTGAGGAAAAACTATGCAACCCATTTCTATTGACCTTATCCTACATTGCAAGTGGGTACTACCCATAGCCCCAAATGATCAAATCTTGCAAGATCACAGTGTAGCCATTGATGGTGGGCGCATTCTTGAGATCCTTACCACTGCAGATGCCAAGCAAAAATATATCGGACTGAAAACAGAAACGCTGGAAAACCATCTGCTAATGCCTGGCCTAATCAACACCCACTGCCATAGCAGCTCCAGACTTTTGCGCGGCATTGAAAACGATATTCACGCCAAACATTGGCTAGATACAAAAAACTCCGAATCGAATAGCCTTTTTGCTGATGCTAAATTTCTCACCGACAGCACTAAAATTGCTATTGCCGAAATGATAAAAACCGGCACAACCTGTTTTGCAGAAATAAACAGCCCCGGTGAAATACAGGCAGATATAGCCCGCAACACCGGCATTCGCAGCCAACTGGGTTTTGCACTTCAAGAAGTGCCATCTGCTTTCGGAAATAATGCCGAAGACTATCTTCACAGAGGTCTGAAACTGCGCGACAACCATGCAAATAATCCATTACTCAAAATTGCCTGTAGTCTGTCCAATATTGGTCAGATTAAAGATGCAACACTGGACCGCTTAGCTGCCTTTGCCAATGAGCTAGATCTGCCAATCCAAATACAGTGCAATGAAACCAAAGAAACTGTCGAAAACTGCCTTAAAAAGTTTGGGCATCGCCCTTTGCAACGGCTCAACCAAAAAGGGTTACTGCTCCCCGAAACCCAACTAGTTGAAATTAGCCACCTTAATTGCGAGGATTCTAGCCTTCTAGAGATGACTAAAAATCATCTAGTTATTTACCCACAGCAACAATCACGATTAACCAATGAAATTTCACCAAGCTCATTAGCAAAGACTGACACCAACATTAGCATGGGCTCTGCCAACGCGTCGGAAAATACCCATCTTAATTTATTCCATGCCATCCAAGCTGCAGCTCTTTCAGCTCAGGTAAGCGATCATCAATCACCTCAAGATGCTGCGTATCAAGCTTTGCGTATGGCAACCATAAATGGCGCAAAAACATTGGGATGGGATAATGAAATTGGCAGTATTGAACAGGGTAAATATGCCGACTTGATCGCCATAGAAATTGATTTTATTCACCATCAACCCCTGTATAATCCAGTCTCGCAATTAGTATATAGCGCAGTTGACAGCCCTGTTTCACATAGCTGGGTAGCCGGACAGCCATTACTAAAGACTAAAAAATTATGCACCCTAGATGAGAATAAATTAATCCAATCAGCTAAAGATTGGGGTAAGAAACTAGCAAATGAACTCGCATAACCTCACTCAAAGTAGGTGTTAAAAATTAGTATGGCTAATACTCAGAATGTTGACCCCAATGAAATTCGCAAATTTGAAGAGCTGGCCAGTCGCTGGTGGGACAAAAACAGTGAATTCAAACCCCTTCATGACATAAATCCACTGCGTGCAAACTGGATTGATAACCTTGCTCCCGTGGCTGAAAAAAAGGTCCTTGATGTCGGCTGTGGCGGCGGCATTCTCGCTGAATCATTAGCCCAGCGCGGAGCACAGGTAACTGGTATTGATATGGGAGATGCTCCCTTAGGAGTAGCCAGGCTACATCAACTGGAGTCGGGGTTATCTATCGACTACCAAAAATCCACCGCTGAGGATTTTGCTCAAAAGCACGAAAACGCCTTTGATGTGGTGACCTGTCTAGAAATGCTAGAACATGTTCCCGACCCCAGCTCAGTAGTTAGCGCCTGCGCCAAGATGGTGAAGCCTGGCGGCCATGTATTCTTTTCAACTATTAACCGTAACCCCAAGGCTTTTTTATTCGCTATTATTGGCGCTGAATATGTCTTGCGACTATTGCCACGCGGCACTCATGAATACGCCAAGTTTATTCGCCCGTCTGAACTAGCCAACTGGTCTAGAGAGAGCAATCTACAGGTCAATCAGATGACTGGCTTACTGTTTAACCCACTAACCAAACAATACCGACTCAGCGATTCAGATATGGACGTTAACTATATGATCAGTACGCAAAAATGCTAGATTTTAAAGCGCTATTATTTGATCTTGATGGGACTCTTTTAGACACAGCCCCAGACTTTATAACCGCCATCAACAAACAGCTAAAGAGACATGGTCGCAACCCATTGGTGGGTGATGCCATTAGAACATCGGTTACCCATGGGTCTATTGGTATTATCGAAAGCGTTTACAATATCAAACAGGATCATCCAGAATTCGAACCACTCAAAGAAGAATTTTTACAACTCTATCTAGATAATATCTCAGAAAAAACTGGTTTATTTGACGGATTGAGACAGGTGCTAGATAGCTGCAAAGAACGCAACATACCCTGGGGCATAGTAACTAACAAACCCCTAAAATATACCGCTCCATTAATGGCAGATTTAGGGTTAGACAAGCAATCGGCTACTACAATTTGCCCTGATCATGTAGCCAACCCAAAACCTGACCCAGAGGCGCTTATACTCGCCTGCTCGCAAATCAATATAGCACCAAAAAACTGTATCTATATTGGCGATCATGTTCGAGATATACAGGCCGGCAAAAGCGCAGGCATGTCAACCATTGCCGCGCAATGGGGCTACATAGAAGAATTTGAAGATGTTACTCAGTGGCAAGCCGATATGGTTGTTAAAAAATCAACCGACTTACACTCACTTTTATTCTGTTAATCAAAGGATTACTACATTGCTTTCAGCACAAGAAATAGCAAACTATCAAGCTAAAGGAAACTCACTAAAAGACAGAGTTATACTGGTTACCGGTGCAGGCGACGGCATAGGAAAGGCTGCGGCTATCGCCTACGCCAAAGCAGGTGCAACCCTAATTCTGGCTGGCAGAACTATAGAAAAACTAGAACAAGTATATGATCAAATTATTGCAAACGGCGGACTTGAACCACTGATATACCCGGTAGATTTCGAAGGCGCAACCGAAGATGACTTCAATCAATTAGCCAATCAATGTGATCAACAATTTGGTCGCCTAGATGGGCTACTACTCAATGCCGGCATCCTTGGCCAAAGAACCCCTCTATCAAACTATAGACATGATGTATGGTCCAAAGTACTGCAGGTCAACGTGACCGCCCAGCATTTACTGACCAAAGCGCTAATGCCGATTCTAGAGGCATCCGAAAATGCTTCAGTGATATTTACTACATCCGGTGTAGGACGTGTTGGCAGAGCATTCTGGGGCGCCTATGCGGTATCAAAGTTTGCCGTGGAAGGCA
This sequence comes from uncultured Pseudomonadales bacterium, assembly GCA_938092205.1. Classification (GTDB taxonomy): domain Bacteria; phylum Pseudomonadota; class Gammaproteobacteria; order Pseudomonadales; family Porticoccaceae; genus HTCC2207. The sequence continues at coordinate 4,690 of CALKMW010000060.1, read as the reverse complement.
TGGCTCAAACATGGGCAGCGGAAGTTGAGGGCCTTAATTCGGTACGCATTAACTGCATTAACCCTGGGGCTACCAGCACTCAGATGCGCGCCACAGCCTTTCCAGCTGAAAACCCCACAAGCATTGCATCACCTGAGGATATTATGCCGGCGTATCTCTACCTTATGGGCACTGATAGTTTAAATATCAATGGGCAGTCTGTGGATGCTCAAACAAATCAATAAACTATCATCTACACTTTTACTAACATAAGTTTTAGTTAGTTGACCCTCTGAAGCAACGCATTTAACTACTTTTTTGGTTATGAAACGCCTGTGCAGTCAAAGTTTTCTGTGTTAAGCCAAGAGGGAAAACTCATAAACCTTACATAAGCAAAGTTACACAAAAAAAGGCCGAAACAAAACAATCTATCCAGCAACCAAGTTTCTTAATGGGAAATTTGATGACTCCGAAATCTAGCATCAAGGTGACAGAGGTTTAGATTATTTTTTCCAAGGGTTGCCGCGGGCGCGAAGGCGCTTTTCTTTACGCTGTCTGATATCTTTTAAAACAGTGCTTTCATTAAACTTGGGCGCCCTTAGATCAACCGCTTTAAACAGTGCACTGACTTGCTTGGGTTCTAATTCAATAAACTCTGAACGGCGAATAAACGATGGTAATTCAATCGGGCCATAGCTAATCCGCTTAAGTCGACTGACCTCTACATCCTGAGATTCCCAAAGGCGACGCACTTCACGAGTTTTACCTTCGGCTAGAATACAGCGGAACCACTGATTACTACTTGTCTTTTCCTCAGGATTGCGGTGATGCTGTGCCTTTACCGTTTGAAATTTAGCTAAGCCATCCTCTAAGACAACACCATCCATCAAGTTATTAAGCATTTTTTGATCAACATCGCCGTGAATCCGCGCTAAATACTCACGCTTCACCTCGTAGGATGGGTGCATTAAGCGATTGGCAAGCTCACCGTAATTGGTAAATAACAATAGACCACTGGTATTAATATCCAACCTACCTATTGCAATCCAACGGCCCGTATTAATTTTGGGCAGCACATCAAAAACCGTAGGCCTACCATCGGGATCTGAGGTGGTGCAAACCTCTCCTTCTGGCTTGCTGTACATCAATACCCTTGGGCTTTCACCTTGACTGGTTTTGATCACACGACCATCAACCATAATTCGATCAGACGCTTCAGCGCGATCACCAAGAGTCGCAGTGGAGCCATTGACTGACACCCTGCCATCAATAATCCATTTTTCAAGCTGACGTCTCGAACCTAATCCAGCGCCCGCAAGTATTTTCTGTAATTTTTCACTCATTATTTTTGGCTATCATCCATTTCATTAGCAGGATGAGCTTGGTCATCACCCTCAGGCTGTGACTCAATCACAGATTCATTTTCTAGTGTATCTGATGTATCGGCTTGCGGCGCATCATCGCTGTTAGCGGCAACCCCCTGAGCGAGGGTTAACTCTAACGCAGGGTCTAGATCGGTAAGGTCTTTAATTTCACCCAGTGCTGGCAAATCATCGAGACTTTTTAGATTAAAATAATCTAAAAATTGTTTGGTTGTCGCGAAAAGAGCCGGCTTACCCGGCACATCACGATAGCCCACTACACGAATCCACTCTCGCTCTTGAAGGGTCTTGATAATTTCTGAACTCACCGCAACCCCTCGAACTAACTCAATATCACCTCGCGTTAAGGGTTGGCGATAGGCAATCAACGAAAGGGTTTCAAGCATAGCCCGGGAATAACGCTTGGGCTTTTCTTCCCAAAGTCGATTGACCCATGTGGCCAATTCTTGACTAACTTGGAATCTGTAACCACTGGCCGTTTGCTTAAGCTCGAACCCTCGCTCACGACAGTCTGCTTCTATTTCTTCAAGAGCAGCTCTCAACTGATCTCTCGGTGGTCGCTCATCGTCTTCAAAAAGACGTTCAAGGTGACTTATATCGAGTGATTTTCCCGCCGCCATTAAGGCGCCTTCTACAATTTTTTTAATTAGATCTGAATTCATGATGTTTTTGCTTTTACATGTATGGGTCCAAAGTTTTCACTTTGAACAATTTCTACAAGGGATTCTTTGATTAACTCCATTACCGCCAAAAAGGTGACAACAACACCAAGGCGCCCTTCTTCAAGCGTAAATAACGCCACAAAGGGGACAAATTGATTATTACGCAAATTTTCCATTACTTGCGACATTCGTTCGCGGGTTGAAAGCTTTTCCATTTCAACCTGATGGCTTTCAAACATTTCTGAACGTTTTAGCACATCTGCTAGCGCTGTGACTAACTCACGCATATCAACATCAGGGTGCGGCCTTTGCTGATCTCGATCAGGCGCATCTGCGGTTGCTCGATGGATATCACGACCCATACGTGGAAGCTCGTCTATATCTTCAGCCGCTTGCTTAAAGCGCTCATATTCTTGCAGTCGCTTAATTAATTCTGCCCGGGGATCTTCTTCATCCTCATCTTCAGACTGCTGTCGTGGCAAAAGCATTCGCGATTTTATCTCAGCCAACATCGCCGCCATAACTAAGTATTCAGCCGCCAACTCCAACTGAATTGATGCCATTAACTCTATATAGCCAAGGTATTGTTTAGTTATTTCAGCAACATCGATATCTAAAATATCTAAGTTTTGGCGTCTAATTAAATAAAGCAAAAGATCCAGGGGCCCTTCAAAAGCCTCTAAAATAACTTCAAGTGCATCGGGCGGAATATACAGGTCTTTGGGTAGGATAGTTAATTCTTTACCCTGAACAACGGCAAAGGGCATTTCTTCTTGTTGCGGCAACTTTGCTTGACTCACAGCCGAGAATACAGGGCTTGCTGGCTCTGTTTTTAACGCTTGATCTGAACTGACTTGGTCAGACACTTATTGCCCCTTAAATCATTATCCTTTGATTATACTCAGATTAAGTAATCTGAACATCATCAATATTAAATTGCTGAAAAATCACCTGCACCCTGACGCAAAATAGTCGGTGTATCCTCTGTCATATCGACAACTGTAGTCGGCTCCATACCACAGAAGCCAGCATCTATCACCACATCTACCCGCGAGCCAAGATGCTGATTAATTTCATAGGCATCAGTCATGGGATATTCATCATCAGGCATCATTAGAGTAACACTCATCATTGGCTCCTGCAGACTATCAAGTATTGCTTTAACTATTGGACTTTCTGGCACTCGTATTCCTATTGTTTTTCGCTTGGGATGCATTAGTCGACGAGGAACTTCAGAGGATGCTTTCAAAACAAATGTAAAAGGCCCTGGCGTTGAAGCCTTGAGCGCTCTATATGCAACATTATCGACCCGCGCATAGGTTGCAAGCTCTGAAAGATCACGACAAATAAGTGTGAAATTATGATGTTTATCAAGGCATCTAATTGCTCTAATACGATCCATTGCTTGCTTGTCACCAATATGACAGCCAAGGGCATAAACGGAATCTGTAGGATAGGCTACAACACCGCCACGGTGGATAATATCGACAACAGGGTCAAGCAACCGCTGCTGAGGATTGTCAGGATGTATTGAAACGATTTGGCCCATAATTACGAGGATTTAACCAACTAGTTAATTAACAAGTTGATTATCTCATAGCTAGGCCTGAAAAACCTCCAGATAGGCTAATTAATCGCTCTTTGGACCAAGGATTAACCTCATGACCATGTTAAACAATAATACTGCATCGGAATATTTCAAATTAGGACTAACATCAAGATGCTGGATAGTTTTTTGCTTTTAAAAATTGCTGGCAAAATTCTTTAGCTTTTATTGGCTTAGACACCAAAAAACCCTGAAAAAAATGACAATTCAGCTTGGTTAGCATCGTCTTTTGACCCTCGGTTTCAACCCCCTCGGCAACGGTTTGAATACTTAATTCTTGGGCTAGGTTTATTATATTTTTGACGATGGCCTGATCTTCAACATTGGTTTCAATATCAGTGGTAAATAAACGATCAATTTTTAATACATCAACCGGTATTTCCCTTAAATGGTTTAGCGATGAAAAACCACTTCCAAAATCATCAAGAGCAATACTAACCCCAAGATCCCTTATTTTAAGAAGCTCCTTACCCATCTTTTTAGGGTCTGTGATCAAGGCATTTTCAGTGACTTCTAACTCTATTGAACCTTTGGTATTAGGATATTTTTTTATCATTGAGCGTATTTTTTTGTACAGAGTTTCTAATGTAGTACCACTCAATAAAATATTGATCGACAGAGTCAATTTATAGCCACTTTTAAGCCATTTGCTAAGCTGCTTCACACCTTCATCCAGCACCCAATTATTAATCTTTGAGATCAAATCAGACGATTCAACAACATCAATAAATTCTGCCGGCCCAATCATGCCTTTTTGGGGGTGCTGCCATCGCAAAAGTGCCTCTGCACCGTCAATGGTACCGGTTTTAAACGCTACTTTTGGTTGAAAATATAATTCCAATTCATTTTGATCAAACGCTTTGCGCAAATCCTTTTGCAATTCAAGTCTAGCACTGGCTTCATATTCCATACCCGCTTTGTAAAAATAAAATCTATCGCGCTGCTTTTTCGCTTTAAACATTGCCGTGTCGGCATGCTTCAATAGATCTGATATTTCAGTACCATCAGCAGGAAAAACCGACACTCCAATACTAGTTGTTACCAATATTTTTCTTTTCAAA
>CALKMW010000059.1 GCA_938092205.1 uncultured Pseudomonadales bacterium | reverse complement strand
CCATCAAAGAACTTTTCTCGCTGTTCTGCAAGGTAGTGTCTGGCGGTTAAATCCATCATATTTAGGCGCATTTCATTGATTAGGGTGGTCTGGTGTTCCATCCATTCCTGCCATGCCTGCTTTGACACATTATTAAATATTTCTTCACCCTTGGGGCCAGGAAATGGCGGCATATCCAAGCCGGGTAATTCTTTTTTTAGCTTTTTACAAAATACAGTGCGAGCCATAGTGACCTCAATTAAATAGTCAGTAGTGCCTTGATCGGTGCAGGCATCCCCAATGATAGAGGTTTTTCTCTGTTATACCAGACCAAGTGGGTATTTTCGTTAATATTATTGCAACATTCTTCAACCTCTACCATTAGCGGCTGATAGTCTAAATGAAAGTGGCTAAATGTGTGCCGTTGTTTTTGCATAGGGGCCTTAGATTTAACCCTTAACCCTAATGATTCACAGGTGACGTCAAGTTCTGAGGGCTGTTGAATCTGCGGTAGTACCCACAGACCACCCCAGAGTCCAGTAGGAGGGTTTTTTTGTAGCAATATATCCCCTCTGGCGTTGCGTAACAGTAAAAACAGGGTTTCTCTTACAGGCAATGCCTTTTTAGGTTTTTTGCCGGGATACAGCGATTGACGGCCTTCTGCAAAGGCTTTGCAGCCGGTTGCAATAGGGCAGGCATCACATTGCGGTGTTTTTTTGCTACAGACTAGGGCGCCCAGGTCCATCATGGCCTGAGTATATTCTTGGGTATGTTGCTCGGGGTTGTAGCGCTCTGCGATATCCCAAAGTTGATTGTGCACTGCGGTTTTGCCCGGCCAGCCATCAATGGCGGCAAACCTAGCCAGTACCCGTTTAACATTGCCATCTAAAATCGCCGCGGGCTTTCTAAAACCTATAGAGCGAATGGCGCCGGCGGTAGAGCGACCTATGCCCGGCAGTGCAGCCAATGCTTCAACTGTATCAGGGAACTGCTGATTCATCTCAAATGCGACTATTTGCGCCGTTTTGTGTAGGTTTCTTGCCCGTGCATAGTAGCCGAGCCCTGTCCAGTGATGCAGTACCTCGTCAATATGAGCTTCAGCCAAACTTTCAATCGTTGGGAAGCTATTCATAAAGCGTTCAAAGTAAGGGATTACCGTTGAGACTTGGGTTTGCTGAAGCATAATCTCAGATATCCACACTCTGTAGGGGGTGATGGGGTTTTGCCAGGGTAAATTAGTGCGACCCTGATGTTGATACCAATCTAATACGGCGCGCTGAAATTCTTGTGGATGCATTAGCGTATTACAGCAGGGGGGGTAAAAGTAACGACTGAATAAGATTGTTATCCGGTTTGCACTTAATGTTTTCACCCAGTGCACCCTTGCATCTAAAGGGAAGTTCGCGCTTTAAAATCATCGGGTTAATAGCACAGCCGTTTGGACTGCTTGTTGACTGGGTTGCTAAGGCTGTTGTATTCAAGGCATAGCGCTGTGATGATAGATTGATTTCGCCGTTGCCATAGATATCAATGCTCGCCAATTTTGTTTTATAGTCGTTTAACAGCATGCGACCATTTTTAAATTGTATATTTGCCTTTAGGTCATCCAACTCTGTATGTTCTGGCCATAGGGTTTTGGGGATAGGTTTTCCGCCAAAAAGAGCTGCAGCATTGCAAAAGGTTTGTTCTAGATTAATGCCCTTATAGGCAGGTGATTTAATGGTTAGCTTTCCCGTACCTTTGATTGACTCAATGATTGATTCAAAGGTATTGCCTGAGCCTTTAATGTCGCTATCAAAATTAAGCTTTCCACCTAGATTGATATCGTACATAGAGTTACCAATAGTGGCTAAATCAATATTGCGTATTGATGTACTTAGTGAAAAGCTTGGTGTTGAACTTTGTAAGTTTAAAGATGCGCTTGCATTTAAAAACCCGTCAAAAATATCGCCATTTAATGAGGTTAATTTAAATATATTTTGGTTGCCAAAAAGATTGGCATATAGGTTTGATAGGGTAGTGCCGCCTACCTCAACCGCCGTAAAGTTAAGTTCAAGCTGGCTTTGACCATGCCATATAGCCATAGGGATGGCCAGTGGTGCAAATAGCATTGAATTATTCGAGTTGCCGGATGCTTTAGTTTGAAAGGCGTCTAAATTTAGCCTTTTGCCAGACACCTGGGTATTGAGCTTGTATTGGGGTTGATCAATATCAACATCAATATCCATTGATTGCCCATCGATAGATAGCGTGGTTTGAATTTTTGAAAGCCCATTGGTTTCAATATCAAAAAAACTATTAAATGCTATTTTGCTCAAGGCGTTTGCATCGGCCATTTGTGGCACTAACAGATCTGGAATAAACCGTTTGGCTAATTTTAATTGTTCAATAAGGTCAAAGGACTCCGTGTTAATTTGCCCTTGGAATTTAGTCAGGTTGTCGGATGCGTCAATATAACCATTAACTGTTAATTGATTAATTTTTAACGCTAGGTCAGCCACCGATAAATCAGTTAATGTTTGGCCAGACATCTTTAGGCCAACTTTGGTATTGAGGGTTATTTTGATACTGTTTGGGGCAACTAAACGCAACTCAATGGGGAATTTTTTGCCGGCAGAATTTAAATCATCAATCGATAGATTAATCTGGCTAAACTGCAGAGGTAAGATGTTGGGTAAGGCATAGAGTACACGACCGTTGCTTACAGATAATTGGCTGATTGGCAATTGAGAGCTTTGGCTTAGTAGGGCAAATAGGGTCGATATGTTTAGGCTTAGGCTAAGTTGGTCAGCACTACCAGCCATTGATTGATCGCTGAGGGCTAAATTTACCTTATCAATACTTATGCCAAGCGGAAATAGTTGCCACGCCATATCACCTTCAATGCCAAGCTCAATTCCTGCATTGGCGGCGGCAGATTTAATATCGGGCTTAAATTTATTGGGGTCGACAACGAGGGTGGCAACAAATATGGTTGCGGCGATTAGTACTATGAGTGAAATCAGGCCGGTTAACAGCCGTTTTAACAGAGTGTTCAAATGATTACCTGTAGAATCCCTTTACTTACAAATAATATTTTACATTAAACAGCTAGCGCTTAAAACGATGGTTATTCCTTTATTCCATCGTTTTAAGCATATGCTGAATAAACTATATGTATTAGAAATTATAGTTTACTTTGAAGCCCATATTTCTTCCTGGAAGAGGTACTTCGTCTTTTACGAATGAGCTATGGTTTTTAGCGATTTCGTTGAGTAGGTTTTTAGCAAAGAATGACACCGTAATGGCCTCACTTTCACTGGTTTTAATTTCTTGCGATAGCGAGAAATTTACCCAAACATAGCCGTCAGTAGCTGATTCGCCATGTTCATCGTGATCATGCTCGCCTTCACCTTCGTTATGATGTCCCTCTTCCTCTTCTTCAGCGGCAACTTTTGACTGCTTTTGAACGTCTTTAACAGAAAGCGCCCAATCTAGACCATTGTTACCCTTATAGTTGAAGTTAAGGATATTGCGCGTCGGTACTGAACGAGGAATATAGCCACCCTGATCAAACTGTGCATCGACATAATCGCGACCTAAAGAAACCTCAAGGCTGCCATTTTCTAGCGCTAAAGAACGTGAGATTTCTAATTCGTAGCCCTTAAACACTGCATCCTGCTGACGGTATTCAGAAACAACCAAATCTTCTTGCTTAGTTTCAGTATCCTGAAGGTAGATGTAGTTAGAAATATTATTTCTATAAAGATTCAAATTAGCATCAAAACCTGAAACAGCGGCATTAAGCGCTAGATCGAAATTATTGGCTTTTTCAGCCTCTAATGTCGCGTCGCCCTTTTCAAACCTTTGGGTTACCAAGTGTGGTCCGTTAACAAAAAGCTCCATAGCAGATGGCGCTTTTAGAACTGATGAAAAACCTATGCTAACACCCAAATCTTTGGCAATTTCACGACTAGCAGTTGCAGAAATACTGCCTAGATCTGCTTCATAACTACTATTTTTTGATTCGCGCTCAATGCGATCATATCTTACGCCAAAATCAATATGCGCTAGTTCTAGCTTATTGCTTGTAAAGTAGCCCAGTGTGATTTCATCAGACTGGGTGGGCTCTAAGAACGCTTCATGGCCAGTAATAGCAAATTCTTCCTGTGCAATATTCAAAGAAAGTTTTTCAATCGCCTCATTGGAACCAATATCCAGAGTTAAACCAAACTCAGTCGACTCATTGGTGAATAAAGTGCCCTCACCATGGTCGTCATGGTCATCGCCGTCATGGTCATCACCGTCGTGGTCATCACCGTCATGGTCATCGCCGTCGTGATCATCGCCATGCTCTTCAGCATGCTGTTCAGTATGATCATAAGAGGTGCGTCGAATATAGAAGTCTGCTGTATTAACTAGACCACCAGTTAAGTTATATGAACCTTCAAAATTAAGAGTTTCTGAGTTGGTATCAGCGAATATCCTTTCTCCCTCGTGGCTTTCATGCTCATCACCATGGTCATCGCCGTCGTGGTCATCGCCGTCATGGTCGTCATCATGGCCATGTCCATCACCATGATAGGGAATACCATAGGTTGAGCTAGAGTCAGCGTAAGAAACCCCTACATAACCCCAGTCTTCTACTTTAGAGACACCGATTTTTAAGCCAGTTTTTTCAAAGTCAGAATTTTCTAGGGTTTTGGCATCGTGCTCATCATGGCCACCATGCTCGCCATCTTCATGCAGCGCATGTTCGGGGATATTGTAATTGCCTAAGTTCGAATACTGAAAACTTGAACTAAGGTTAAGGCCACCGATATTTCCAACAACGCTAGCATGTCCGGTATTGCCACCATTGCCATCTTCGTAGCCACCACCTAGATTGAATCTTGTTGCGGTAATGTTTTGTTTTGCAATTGCATTATCCACAATATTAACAATACCGCCGACAGCACCATTGGCATAGAGTAAAGAGGAGGGCCCTCGAACAATTTCAATCTGTTCTAATAGACCCAAATCGATTTCATTGGAATGATCTGGCCCCAATGAAGATATATCTCTGACTACCTTACCATTATTAAGTATTTTGACTCGGCTTCCACTAAGTCCTCTAATCACAGGTTGTCCAACAGCAGCGCCAAAATCACTGGATGATACGCCCATAAGACCGTCTATCAGGGTGCCAACACTTTGCGTTGCATCGCTGCTTATAGATCTAGCATCCAATACATGGATGGGGTTGGAAATATCATTTGCAGTTGGATCAATAAGTGAAGAGGTAACAATTACTTCTTCAAGTTCGTCTGCCACGCTAAAGTTAGCAATGGCAAGGCTGGCTATAACAGATAGCCCAATATAAATTATTTTTTTCATAATTAGTGTCTCTAAAAAATCAACAGGCCCACACCAAAGTTGGTGGGCAGAAAATTAAAAAATTGTTGGTATTTAAAGACTGAAAGGGGGTGCTCTAGCAAGAAAGCCATTAATCGGTTGATGAACTAGTGCGCCTGTAAAAGCGACTGCTTTTTTGGTATTAAGTAATTGCCCTGAATCAGCGGGAATAAACTGGGTCAGTAATGAGTCAGTGTATTGAACAACCGTAAATACACAGTCACTTTCATTATGACCATCTTGTTTATTTAGATCACTCTGGTGACAGTCTTCGGCATGGTTACCGAGGTGCCCATGGTCATTGTGCGAAGGTTCACTATCGTGGTAAAGATGGCTGTGAGCAACAGATACAGTCGTGCTTAAGCCTAAAATAAGGCTCAGTAGTATGCCGACTATGGGGGTTTTATAGCTCATTATTGTAATATTATACTATTTGAATAATCAGAGATATCAGTAAACTAATTTATATCTACAAGTTAATTGTAAAATTAGATCGTTTTACGCTTATAATATCGCATTAAATGTTCTGACTTGGAGAACCCCATGAGCGAGCGCACGGCAACTGTTACGCGCAATACACTGGAATCACAGATTACAATTAGTGTAAATCTTGATGGTACTGGTAAAGCAAACCTTGATACGCCGGTTCCATTTTTGAACCATATGCTTGATCAAATTGCCCGCCATGGCCTAGTTGACCTTGATATTAAGGCGGCAGGGGACACAGAAATTGATGATCATCACACGGTTGAAGATATTGGTATTACTCTAGGGATGGCGATTGCTAAAGCTGTCGGCGATAAAAAGGGACTGACACGATATGGTCACGCCTATGTGCCATTAGACGAAGCACTTTCTCGTGTAGTCTTGGACTTTTCTGGTCGTCCGGGGCTAATTATGAATGTTGATTTCGTTCGTAGTCACGTTGGCACCTTCGATGTTGATCTTACGTCAGAATTTTTCCATGGGTTCGTTAATCATGCGCTTGTGTCGATGCATATCGACAATTTGCGCGGGGCAAATGCCCATCACCAAGTGGAAACCATTTTCAAGGCCTTTGGTCGTGCTCTGCGTGTGGCAGTGACTGAAGATCCTCGCATGTCAGGTGTAATGCCTTCTACCAAAGGCACTCTGTAACTATTAAGCGACAGTAAAATTATGAGTGATTTTCGCGATCATATTGCCGTTATTGATTATGGTATGGGCAATCTTCATTCTGTGGCCAAAGCACTCGAGCATGTGGCTCCTAGCGCTTTGGTTTCAGTAACCTCCGATCCACAGGTGGTCGAAAATGCCGATCGTGTTGTGTTTCCCGGTGTAGGTGCAATTCGTGATTGTATGCACGAAATACAGCGACTCAATATAGGCGAAGTGGTTAAAAAAGCTATTCAGACTAAGCCTGTTTTAGCCATCTGTGTTGGCATGCAGGCGCTGATGGAAAGCAGTGAAGAAAATAGCGGTATCAACTGTCTAAATATAATGCCCGGTCAGGTTAAATATTTTGGCGATAACCTTGTTGATAGCCAGGGTAATAAGCTCAAAGTGCCGCATATGGGCTGGAACAACGTAAATCAGTCTCAAGATCACGCTCTTTGGCATAATATCGATCAAGATAGTCGCTTCTATTTTGTGCATAGCTACTATGTCGAAGCCGTAAATAACCCTAATGTGTTTGCTACCTGTGACTATGGCATACAATTTGCGGCATCTGTGCAGCAGGGCAATTTATTTGCCGTACAATTTCACCCAGAAAAAAGTGCTGATGCAGGGTTACAGTTGCTTAGTAATTTCTGTCAATGGCAGGGTGCTTAATCCGCCATGTCATCCGCTGAAGATATTAGTGAATTAATCACCCGCCTGAATGGCGAAACAGCAAAAATCCAGTGGCATGAGTTACAAAAACACTATGCATCAGGCAGTGTTATAGCTGTAGCTGCAGGTTTTGATTTGATTAAAGTTGCCATTGCACTGCATCAAGATGACACTGCTCAGATTAAACAGTGGCTTGCCGATAGCCTGTTACAACAGGTAACTGACAGTCAGGCACAGCAATGGTATGAGCAAAATACTGCTGTTTGGGCGCTGGTTATTCCACCCTTTGTCTTGGTTCAAGAAAAAAAGCCAAGCTAGACTCTAAGGTTGTTAGCGGCAGCATAAATCCAACAGCTTCGACCTGATTTTAGCGTCGCTTTTACCCTTTGGTAGTCGTCAACCTCATAGTCATCAGCAGCACTAATCTCATCTTCAGTTAATTCAAATACAGTGCCAGTTACCTCGTCGCTAGGCTTGCCAGTATATTGAAGGATAGGATGAAACTCTTTGCCACTCTCTTTTAGCACGCGTGGATCGGTAATGCGCAGTTGATCAATCTTATATAGCGGAAGACTATCCTTGTAACCAACCAGTTCACGCCCAAAGTTAGCTAGCTGAACATTGCCCTGTTGCAATGTGCCATAGGAAAAAAGTAGTTGCATAAACTATCTCCAGCTAAGAAATTCAAAGCATAAACTATGGCACTACAGCCAAGTAAAATAAAGGGCATAAAAAAAGCCCACTAAGATTTTTAGCGGGCTTTGAAATAGTGGATGTGCAAAATATTAGGGGGTTTGATTTGGTATTAGTGGATGATCCGCCATGCTTTCTAGTGCCTGCACCATGGCAGAGTGATCAGAGTCTTTTAGGCCATGGGCCGCACAGCTGGTAAATAATTCTTGTGCTGTAGCTGTATTTGGCAGTGGAGCATTGATTTCGCGCCCGGTCGCTAAGGCTAAATTCAGATCTTTCTGATGTAGACCAATTCTAAAACCAGGATCAAAGGTGCGATCAAGCATTCTTTGCCCATGAACTTCGAGAATCTTAGATGCGGCAAAACCACCCATAAGCGCCTCGCGAACCTTATGCGGGTTTGCGCCAGCTTTAGAGGCAAATACTAGTGCTTCAGATACAGCTTCAATATTTAGGGCTACAATAATCTGATTGGCCACCTTGCAGGTCTGTCCATCACCATTTTCACCCACACGAGTAATGTTTTTTCCCATCACTTCAAAAAGTGGCAATGCTTGCTTAAAAGCATCTTCAGGACCGCCAACCATAATAGTCAAGGCCGCCGATTTTGCTCCCACCTCCCCACCGGACACAGGCGCATCCAAATAGTCGCACTCCATTATATTAATACGCTCGGCAAATGCTTTGGTTGCTGTGGGTGAAATAGAACTCATATCAATCACTGTTTTACCCCTGGAAAGCCCGGTAGCAACACCAGTTTCACTAAATAACACATCTTCTACATGATGGGTGTCGGGCACCATAGTGATAATGAAATCTGTCGCTTTGCTGACCTCTCTTGGTGTGTCTAGTACAGTCCCTTGCTTACCAATAAGTTCTTCAGGAACCGCTTTATGTAATCGTGAAAAATACAAATGATGACCTGCTGACTGCAAATTTTTCGCCATTGGCAGCCCCATAATACCAGTCCCTATAAAGCCAATTTTGGCCATGTTTAATCTCCTTTATGTCTTATTCCTAAAATACAGGTTGGTTAGATATATTGTTTAATCCAACCTAATCCATGTTCGGTATGAGTTTCAGGCACATATTCCGCACCAACCCAACCCTTGTAGCCCAACTTATCAATAAAGTTGAGTAAAAAATCATAGTTAATTTCACCACTACCTGGTTCATGTCGCCCGGGGTTATCCGCTAATTGAAGATGCCCAATACTAGATAGCTGATTTTGAATGGTTGAGGATAATTCCCCTTCCATACGTTGCATATGGTAGATGTCGTACTGATACGATAAATTATGGCTGCCCACTTTTTCGATGATTTCCAGTGCTTGATGGGTATTGCTAAGAAAGAATCTTGGTATATCGAAGGTGTTAATGGCTTCAATAAGTAGCCTTATACCCTGCTGTTGTAATTTATTTGAAGCAAAGCGCAGATTGTCGATAAAGGTTTCTTCGGCCTGCTCAAAGCTAATATTATTGGGCACAACCCCTGCCAACGCATTGCATTGCCCACAATTCAGTGCTTTTGCGTAGTCGATAGCCTGTTCAACGCCATCGCGAAATTCATTAATACGATCGGGATGACAGGCAATGCCTCGCTCACCAGTGGCCCAGTCACCGGCAGGTAGATTAAATAAAACCTGGGTTAATTGGTTGTCGTCTAAACGCTGTTTAATGGCGCTAGAGGCATAGGGGTAGGGGAATAAATATTCAACGCCCTTAAAGCCGGCAGTAGCCGCGCGCTCAAATTTATCGAGAAATTCATACTCATTAAACAGCATAGATAGGTTAGCGCATAATTTTGGCATAAATCAGTCCTTTGTTTGTTCAAGATAAGTTTCATTGAAAGCAATGGCCGTGGGTGCATCAGCAATTGATTTTGCAAGGTCTTCAAATTCATTAATGTTATTAATCTCTGTACCCATAGAGATATTGGTTACACGCTCCAAAATAATCTCTACCACGACAGGAACTTGATGCTGTTGCATTAATACCTGCGCCTGCTTAAATGCATCGGCAATATCACCGGGTTCTCGCACTCTTATGGCTTTGCATCCCAACCCCTCAACAACCGCTACATGGTCGACGCCATAACCCTCGAGTTCTGGAGCGTTAATATTATCGAATGCTAATTGCACACCGTAGTCCATATCAAAGCCACGCTGAGCTTGACGAATAAGACCAAGATAGGAGTTATTAACTAGAACATGGATGTAGGGCAGTTTAAATTGAGCGCCAACAGCCAATTCTTCTATCATAAATTGGAAATCATAATCACCTGAAAGAGCCACTACCTGTCGCTTAGGGTCGGCAACACAGACACCTAAGGCAGCGGGGACAGTCCAACCCAAAGGCCCAGCTTGGCCACAGTTAATCCAATGACGTGGCTTGTAAACATGCAAAAACTGCGCGCCGGCAATCTGGGATAAGCCAATGGTAGTGACATAGCATGCTTCTTTACCGAAAGCACTGTTCATCTCAGCATAGACTTTTTGTGGCTTAATTGGAGTCTCTTCAAAACTTGTTTTTCGCAATAGTTCGGACTTTCTGCTTTGGCATTCTGCTACCCAGTTGCCTCGGTCTTTCAAAATGCCCTGGCTTTTCCATTGTTTAGCCATTTCAATCAATAAATCTAATGCTGCGCCAGCATCTGAAACTATGCCGTAATCCGGCTCAAACACACGTCCAATTTGAGTAGGTTCAATATCGATATGAACGAACTTGCGACCTCTTGTGTAGGTTTCTACTGAGCCGGTATGTCGGTTTGCCCAGCGATTTCCTATGCCAAATACAAAATCCGATGCCAGCATGGTGGCATTGCCATAGCGATGAGAGGTTTGCAGACCCACCATGCCCGCCATTAGTGGATGATCATCGGGAATTGTTCCCCATCCCATCAATGTTGGTATAACAGGAATACCAGTGATTTCGGCAAATTCTTGTAACTTATCACTGGCATCGGCATTGATAACTCCACCGCCCGATACAATGAGCGGCCGCTCTGCTTTGTTTAACATAGTCAGGGCTTTTTCAATTTGAGTTTTAGATGCTTTAGGGTGATAAGCTGGCATGGGTTCATAGCTATCTATATCAAATTCAATTTCAGCCAGCTGAACATCAATAGGTAGATCAATTAAAACTGGCCCCGGTCGCGATGAACGCATGACATGAAAGGCTTTTTGGAATACGCGAGGCACCAGCGCTGGCTCACGCACGGTAACCGACCACTTAGTCACGCCCTCAGCAATGGTTTCAATGTCTACCGCTTGAAAGTCCTCTTTATGCAGCTTGTCGCGAGGTGCCTGACCGGTAATACAGAGAATCGGAATTGAATCGGCAATGGCAGAGTAAAGCCCGGTAATCATATCAGTGCCGGCCGGCCCAGAGGTACCTATACAAACACCAATATTCCCTGGGTTGGCTCTGGTGTAGCCCTCAGCCATATGCGAGGCACCCTCAACATGCCGCGCAAGGTAATGATCAAGGCGATTAGCGTCATTATTTGATAGCTCGGCTTCATCGTTAGATTTTTTCATCGCCGAATAGAACGGATTAATGGCGGCCCCAGGCACGCCAAATGTGGCTTTGATACCTTCTTTTTTTAACACTGCAATAGCAGCATCAACAGCTCTCATTTTGCTCACAGTACAAGTCCTTTTGTGTGACCCCAAACCATGGGGATTAGTTAAAGCAACGCAGATATCAGTAAAAATTTAATGATATCCGCGCATTAAATTAGCCGAGACAGCTGACTTAGTTGGTCAATTGATCTTCCATTTCAAGCCATCGCGCTACGGTATTTCTCTCTTCCTGAGTCATCCCTGTTTTATTCATAAATGGCATATTGTGTGACTGCACACTCCTAGCATTTATTTGCGGTGCCCATTGATAAATATCATCCATAGTTTCTAGCACCACACCATCAGGAGCTGTTGTAAATACATCATCAGTGGGGTTTTTAGCATGGCAAGTCGTACAACGTACATTAATAATAGACAAAACTTTAGCGCTTAGTTGCTCGCTATCAATATTATCTGTATTACCAATAGGGGCAATTTGCTTTGGCGCGATCAAAATTGCTAATGCAAGGGTGGCCATAGCTGAAATAATCAAAATTGAATGTTTGTGTATTCCTTTGTGCTTAAGAATAAAGAATTGTCGAGCTAGGGCAGTGATTGCGGTAATTGCTAAAAGGATTAGCCAGTTAAAGTGATGATCATAGGTCAATGGGTAATGACTACTGATCATGATAAATAACAGGGGTAAGGTTAGGTAAGTATTATGTGTCGAATGCAGCTTAGCCTTTTCAGCCCATTTAGCATCGGGTTCTTTGTTATCGTTTATGGCTGCTACCAAGGCTTTTTGCCCGGGAATAATCACGCGAAAAACATTGCCGGCCATCAATGTGCCAATAACGGCACCAAAGTGAATGTAGGCACCCCGGCCACTGAATAATTGCGTCAGCAGATAGGCGATGGCTGCGGCAAAAATAATTAATAAAGCTGAGATAACTACGCCATTTTTAGCCAGTGTACTTGAGCAAATTAATTCATACACAACCCAGCTGGCGGCAATAACCCCAAGGCCGATAGCAATAGCTTGAAGTTGAGTTAAATCGGCTATGCGCTTGTCAATTAGATAAGAGTCTGCGCCAAGATAATAGATAATGGCCAGTAACAACATGCCGGTTATCCATGTGCTGTATGCCTCCCATTTAAACCAATGCAAAGTCTCGGGCATTTTTTCTGGCTGAAGTTTATATTTGGCAACCTCATAGATGCCGCCACCATGAATGGCCCATAAATCACCCTTAATACCCTTGTCTTTTTTCCATTGTGGTGGGTTTTGCAGGCTATTATCAAGCCACACGAAATAGAATGAAGCGCCAATCCAAGCCACCCCGGTAATCACATGTAACCAGCGAAAAATTAGGCTTAGCCATTCAATAATATAAGTTTCCATATCACATTCCTTGTTATAACCAATTTCAGGTATACCTGTCCGTATTTAGATTACCGACATGTTCATATCTTAAAACCCCTGCGGACCAGGTTTGTTTTACCGTGCGATCATCACCGAGCATACTCAATACAAATAATTGCTCTAGCAGGTCGTTGTGTTCATTTAGTCGAAGCTCCATCAGTGCTGAACAGCGTTTATCCAGAACCACAAAGTCAGCCTCTTTTCCGGGTTCAAAATTTCCAATTTTATCGCTTAGATCTAATGTTTCAGCGCCGCCCAAAGTTGCCAGATAAAACATTTTTAGAACTGACACTGTTTGACCGCGCAATTGCAGCACCTTATAGGCTTCATTTAGCGTTTGTAGAATAGAAAAGCTAGTACCACCACCGACATCAGAACCTACTCCGACATTAATATTTTCTTTAGTAGCTCTTTTTAAATTAAACAAACCGCTACCAAGAAATAGATTGGACGTTGGGCAAAAGGCGATGCCAGATTGGGTTTTTGATATTCGTTGCCATTCCTCATCGCACAGATGTATGCAGTGGGCAAAAATGCTGCGCCGCCCCAAAAGGCCAGAGCTATCATAGGTATCCAGGTAATTCTTACAGTCGGGAAAAAGTTCTTTAACCCACTCAATTTCATTGAGGTTTTCTGAAAGATGGGTGTGCATATACACGTCTGGATATTCCTGCAATAAGCGGCCGGCCATAGCTAATTGCTCGGGGGTGGAAGTGGGGGAAAATCTCGGTGTTATGGCATAGCGAAGACGGCCGCGATTA
>CALKMW010000058.1 GCA_938092205.1 uncultured Pseudomonadales bacterium | reverse complement strand
GAAGCTTGGAACGTTAGAAGCTTTAATTTGAATCTCAGCTCCTGTTTGCGGATTACGGCCAGAACGAGCAGCGCGGTGCTTAACAGAGAAAGTTCCAAAACCTACTAGTGAAACTTGGTCGCCATTTGCAAGAGCGCCTTGAACTGAACCTAGTACAGCGTCTAGAGCACGAGCAGCAGAAGACTTAGATAGGTCAGCAGAGTTTGAGATAGCATCGATTAATTCAGATTTGTTCACAGTGTTCCCCTTTTATTATGGAGTTAATTTATCCAGTATTGATACGTTTCGGGCCGTTTAATTAATCTCTACCCTAGAAATTATTGGCCGCGTGCTAACTTTATACCAACGCTTATATGTCTGGTCAAGCTAACTTTTAAAAAAAATTTACTCTACAACCTAGTGAGTGCTTGGTCTTAGATCATTTTCATGGGTATTTTCCGCCCCACTTACCCGATTATAGTCCTCTTCACTCATGCCAACAGGCGATGATTCGAGCGCAATCTCAAGTACTTCATCGATCACTTTAACCGGACATATCTCTAAGTCATTCTTAATATTATCAGGAATTTCTTTAAGATCCATTGCATTGTCATAAGGGATAATCACAGTTTTAATGCCACCGCGATGAGCCGCTAAAAGCTTTTCTTTTAAGCCGCCAATCTTAAGCACCTGACCACGAAGGGTAATTTCACCTGTCATCGCCACCGTAGCCTTCACCGGAATAGCGGTTAGCACCGAGACCAGTGCAGTACACATACTAATTCCCGCAGACGGCCCATCTTTAGGCGTAGCACCCTCGGGAACGTGAATATGTATATCCTGCTCGCGATAAAAGTTCTTGCGAATACCCAGTTGTTGCGAGCGGCTTCTAACAACCGTCAGTGCCGCCTGAATAGACTCTTGCATAACATCACCAAGGGAACCAGTTTTAACCATACCGCCTTTACCAGGAACCACGGATGCTTCAATATTCAGCAATTCACCACCCACCTGTGTCCAAGCTAGACCGGTTGCCTGACCGATGTGGTTTTCTGCTTCAGCGCGACCGTAGTCAAAACGATGAACGCCAAGCATATCTTCTAAACCGTCGGGCTTAAGATTGATTTCACCATCGACTTCGTCACGCACATTTTTGGTAACGGTTTTACGGCATATTTTGGCTATATCACGCTCGAGTCCACGAACCCCTGCCTCACGGGTATAAAAACGAATAATATCGCGCAGGGTGTCACTCTCGATATCTAGCTCGCCTGCTTTAAGGCCATTGGCCTTGCTTTGCTTAGGCACTAGATATTTTTCAGCTATAGCAACCTTTTCGTCTTCGGTATAGCCAGGAATTCGAATCACTTCCATACGGTCTAAAAGCGGACCCGGGATATTCATAGAATTTGAGGTACAGATAAACATCACCTCAGATAGATCGTAATCCACCTCTAGATAATGATCGTTAAAGGTATGGTTTTGCTCTGGGTCTAATACCTCAAGCAAAGCTGATGCAGGATCACCTCTGTGATCCATACCCATCTTGTCTATCTCATCCAACAAGAACAGTGGGTTTTTAGTTTTAACCTTACTCAGTTTTTGAATAATCTTTCCAGGCAATGAACCAATGTATGTTCTGCGATGACCGCGAATTTCAGCTTCGTCACGCACACCACCCAGGCTCATCCTAACAAACTTTCTGCCAGTGGCTTTTGCGATAGATTCACCCAAGGAAGTTTTACCCACCCCCGGTGGCCCTACTAAACAAAGCACAGGCCCCTTGAGTTTTTTCACCCGCTTTTGAACCGCAAGAAACTCAAGAATTCGTTCTTTAACTTCTTCTAGTCCGTAGTGGTCTTGCCCCAGAGTTTCTTCAGCATTTTTAAGATCATGCTTAACTCGAGAACGTTTTTTCCAGGGTACACCAACCATCCAGTCGATGTAGTTTCGCAGCACCGATGCCTCAGCAGACATTGGCGACATCATTTTCAACTTTGAAAGTTCTGATCGCGCTTTTTCGAGCGCAGATTTAGGCATACCTACTTCTTCAATCTTACCTTCTAACTGCTCAAATTCAGAGACACCATCTTCATCGCCCAGTTCTTTTTGAATCGCCTTAATCTGCTCATTTAAATAGTACTCGCGCTGGCTCTTTTCCATTTGCTTCTTCACACGCCCGCGAATTCTTTGCTCCACCTCAGCAAGATCGATTTCTGTCTCCATCAAACCCATAAGGTGATCAAAACGTTGAGATAAGTTGGCAATTTCAAGAACCTCTTGCTTTTGACTCAGATTCAAAGTCATATGCGAGGCAATAGTATCTGCCAGACGATCGTTATCCTCAATCGCATTTACCGTGGTAACAACTTCTGATGGAATTTTTTTACTCAGATTGACGTACTGCTCGAACAACACCTTGGTTGCACGCGCCAAGGCATCCAATTCTTTTTCATCGAGCCCATTAATAGCCAGCTCATTAAACTGCGTTTGAAGAAATTGTGGGCCTTCAACAGGATTGACCAATTGCACACGACTAACCCCTTCGACCAGGACCTTAAGAGTGCCATCGGGTAATTTAAGTAATTGCAATATAGTTGCTAGAGTACCAATCTGGTGAACCTCATCCAGTGCCGGATTGTCTTCCCCAGGATCCTTTTGCGTTACCAAAACAACTTTCTTGTTTGTTTTCATTCCTTCTTCTAGGGCCAGGATTGATTTATCGCGCCCTACAAAAAGTGGTACCGCCATATGCGGATACACCACAACATCACGCAAGGGTAATAATGGGTAGGTATTTGCAGTAGCTGCTTGTTCGGAATCCATTGCTTTTCTCCTGGGTTGTCGACAGCGTCGACAAAAATAACAATATTAATAGTCTCTACGGAACTATATGGGGTCTCGATCGCAGAAAGCAACCATAAGGGAAAAAATAAGTACAAACAGTGAAATTAAGAGCAAAAAAAAGGCACCTATAAGGTGCCTTTTATATGATCAGTCATCAGAAGCGACTTTTTTGGCTTCTTTCTGCTCATAAACCAACAGCGGTTCATTTTCTCCTTTAATAACGGAGCCATCGACAACCACCTTTATCACGTCGTCTTCCGCTGGAATTTTGTACATGGTTTCCAACAGAACGGTCTCAAGAATTGAGCGAAGGCCTCGGGCACCGGTTTTACGCTCAATGGCTTTCTCAGCGACTGTTTCAAGGGCATCTTGCCTAAGATCTAACTCTACAGACTCCATATCAAAAAGAGCCTGATACTGTTTGACCAGAGCATTTTTGGGCTCAACAAGAATATTGATTAATGCATCGCGATCTAGCTCAGCTAGAGTAGCAACCACCGGTAAGCGGCCTATGAACTCAGGAATCAAGCCGTAACCAATTAAATCACTAGGTTCAACCTCGAGCAGGGTCTCACCAACTGACTTACGGTCATCTTTACTATTAACCTCGGCACTAAAACCTATGCCACCCTTTTCAGAGCGTTCGCGGATCACTTTTTCCAGGCCTGCAAAGGCACCACCACAGATAAAGAGAATATTTGAGGTATCTACCTGAAGAAACTCTTGTTGCGGATGCTTGCGTCCACCCTGAGGGGGAACCGATGCTACTGTGCCTTCAATAAGCTTAAGTAGTGCTTGCTGCACGCCCTCACCGGATACGTCCCTGGTGATTGACGGGTTATCAGACTTACGTGAAATCTTATCAATCTCATCAACATAGACAATACCACGTTGGGCTTTATCAACGTCATAGTCACATTTTTGCAGCAGCTTTTGGATGATATTTTCGACATCCTCACCCACATAACCAGCTTCTGTAAGTGTGGTAGCATCGGCGATAGTGAAAGGTACATCTAGAAGTCTAGCAAGGGTTTCTGCAAGCAGTGTTTTACCACTACCCGTCGGGCCTATAAGTAAAATATTACTTTTACCCAGTTCTATATCGAGTTTGTCGCTAGACGCTTGTAGACGCTTGTAGTGGTTATACACTGCAACAGAAAGTATCTTTTTAGCACGCTCTTGACCGATAACATATTCGTCTAAGATGCCTTTAATTTCAGTTGGTGCCGGCAGAGAACCCGATGACTCTTGCTCATCTATTACCTGAGATTCCTCAGTAATAATGTCATTACATAGATCCACGCATTCATCACAAATATAGACAGAAGGACCTGCAATAAGTCTACGCACTTCATTCTGATTTTTCCCACAGAAGGAACAGAACAAAAGCTTACCGCCATCGTTTGTTGTGTCTTCATCACTCATCTGTGCAACCTTTTATAATTAGTTTTAGATAATACTATCTGGCAGCCAACAATTAAGTCCTATTTAGGCTCGCTTGTTTAGTACCTCATCAACAAGACCGTAGGCCTTAGACTCATCAGCACTCATAAAGTTATCGCGCTCAGTATCCTGCTCGACCGTTTCAATAGGCTGGCCAGTGTGATGCGCCATCAGCGTGTTAAGACGCTGTTTAATCTTTAAAATCTCTTGAGATTGAATATGTATATCTGTTGCCTGACCTGATGCACCACCACTTGGCTGGTGAATCATAGTGCGCGCATTGGGCAAACAATAACGCTTGCCAGCTGCACCTGCGGCCAATAAAAAAGCACCCATTGACGCAGCCTGACCTATACACATAGTGCTAACATTGGGCTTAATAAACTGCATGGTGTCGTAAATAGACAGACCAGCAGTCACAGAACCGCCCGGCGAGTTGATATAGAGATGTATATCTTTATCAGGGTTTTCAGACTCTAAGAAAAGCAACTGGGCAACAATAAGATTGGCCATATGATCTTCTACCTGACCGACCAGAAAAATTACTCTTTCTTTTAATAATCGAGAATAGATATCGTAGGCTCGTTCACCACGGGAAGATTGCTCAACCACCATAGGAACGAGACCACTGGCTTGAGGGTCTAGAAAGTCTGAACTAATATTTGAATTTTGGAACGTCATAAGGTCCTCCCTGAGTTTTATACGTCTGAAATAGCCAAAACGAGCATATTTAAAACAAATTATACGCCAATCTACTAAAATCTGTACAGGAAGAGAGCCTTAATTATGCCTCAGCTTCAGGATCTGGCTTAACAGCGTCTTCGTAGGAAAGCTTTTCTTCTTTAACCTTACATTTCGATAGTACTAGCTCCGTCACCTGATCTTCTAAGACAACCGCTTCAACTGAGCTTAAAAGCTCTGGTTTGCTGTAGTAGTAATCAACAACTTCTGATGGCTGCTCATAAGTAGAAGCAATTTCATCAATGCGAGTACGGACCTGGTCTTCGTTAGGCGTCAGCGATTCAGCCTTAACAACTTCAGAAACAATCACACCTAATGAAGCGCGACGCTTGGCTTTATCTTTAAACATATCGTCAGGCAACATATTTAAGTCAAATTCTTGGCCGCCACCAAACTGCTGAATCATTTGCTTCTTAAGTTGGATGATTTCATTTGCCACTAATGCTTCAGGCACTTCAACCTTATTAAGCTTATAAAGTTGATCCATAATACGGTTTTTAACATTACTGCGAATCGCGTTATTTAATTCACGCTGCATATTGGCTTCAACATCTTCGCGGAATTTTTCTTCACCACCTGCTTCAACACCATAAAGCTTAAAGAATTCATCATCTAGCGCCGGCAATGTTTTTGCTGAA
The DNA here is from genome assembly GCA_938092205.1 of uncultured Pseudomonadales bacterium. Classification (GTDB taxonomy): domain Bacteria; phylum Pseudomonadota; class Gammaproteobacteria; order Pseudomonadales; family Porticoccaceae; genus HTCC2207. The sequence goes on along the minus strand of CALKMW010000058.1, from coordinate 17,159 downwards.
ACAGAATTTACTTTAACAGCAAAAGTTACCGCCTTACCTTTAATTTCATCAGCGTGATAATCCTTGGGGAATTTTAGTTTTAGATCAATCTCATCACCAGCGCTTACGCCAACTAGACCATCTTCAAAACCAGGTATCATGCTGTTAGAACCCAAAACAAGATCCTGTGCTTCTGCCGAACCGCCGGGGAATTCTTTTTTACCGCGCAACGTACCGACAAAATCGATATTAACTTTATCGCCATCTGCTGCTGGCTTATCAGTCTCATCAAAAGATGCCTGCTGATTGCGCAACACATCGATCATTTTCTCTAAATCATCAGCATTGATATCTGCTACAGGACGAGAAATAGAGACCTTGGACAAATCAGCAAGTTTAACTTCAGGGTATACCTCAAAGATTGCTGTGTACTCAAGATCCTGACCATCTTTATCAACAATACCTTCAATCTTTGGCTGACCAACTGGCTTAAGATCTTCTTGGTTAATTGCGTCATAGAAGCTTGAGTTAACCACTTCGCCCATAACTTCTTGGCGAACAGCCTTGCCATATTGCTGTTTAACAACATTTAATGGGACCTTACCTTTACGGAAGCCCTTGATATTAACTGTTTTAGTCGCCTTCTGAAGACGCTGCAATACTTCGCTATCAATCTTTTCTGCAGGTACAACAATTTTTACCTGCCGTTCAAGACCTTTGCTAGACTCAATGGAAACCTGCATGAAAAAACCTCTTGAAATGTCACCCAACTTAGTAGGATATGACAGGGGACTAACCCTGAAAACAACATGGTGATATTGTTTAAAATGGTACGAGTGGAGAGACTTGAACTCTCACGGGTCACCCCACTGGAACCTAAATCCAGCGCGTCTACCAATTCCGCCACACTCGCAAAAAACTAATATTACACGTAAACGTCACTTTTGGGCTTTTTTGCTACCCATTATTTTGGTCTACGTGAAAAAGGCGGCAATTCTGCCACAGCATCATGTATTCATCAACCAAAAAAGTGCCGAATTAAACAAAGTTTTTAGCTAAATCTAAAAAAAAACAAAAATTTAAACCTTGGGCGCTATAAACATCGGTAAAGCACTGATTACAATTTCCTCAGCACGACCAACATCCGCATATACGCCATCGATAAATAATTTAGCAATTCCATGTAATGTTCCCCAAATAATCTGCGCTGAGCGCACCGGGTTATCGCCAACAACCAGCCCAATAGATTGCCAATATTCAATCATCTCAACCTGACGCTGAAAGGTAGAGTGGGAAATATCCTGCAGTTCATTTGTGCATTTTGACTGCTTCCAAATACAACGCCCAAACATAAGTTCGTATTCTTCTGGATTAGAAGTAGCAAAGGCCATATAACCAAGAATATATTGCTCAAACTTTTGCCTATCTGGCAATTGATTAGAACTCAGTTGATCTAATGATTGTTGCCAACGTCTAAACCCATTGGCAGCTATAGCGCAGAGCAAGTCATTTTTATCTTTAAAATAATGATAGGCAGCGGTTCTAGAGACGCCAACTTTCTCGGCTAGCTTGCGCAGAGATAGCGACTCAATACCCTTTTCCGCAATCATATGGGTTGCCGCCGAAAGCAGGGTTTGGCGAAGATTACCATGATGGTAGTGAGAATTATTTTTTTTGAGTGCAGTTTGTAAAGTCATAGGTTGAATATAACAACCAATCTTGACAGTGTCAAAATGCTGGCGTAATCTCAACTATAAGGAGCAACGTATTTTTACAAAATAAAATGAGGTGTAACTCATGGAGAATAGTTTTTACCCCAATCTTTTAGCGCCATTAGATCTAGGTTTCACACAACTTAAAAACAGAGTACTAATGGGCTCAATGCATACTGGGCTTGAAGAAGCCGAAGGTGGACATCACCGTATGGCGGCCTTTTTTGCCGAGCGCGCAAAAGGCGGTGTTGGACTAATTGTGACTGGCGGCATTGGCCCTAACACAGAGGGTGGAACTCATTCAGCTACTAAAAACCTTAGGTGCCAACAAGATATTGATGACCACCGAGTGATTACTGACGCAGTACATCAAAATGATGGGAAAATTTGTCTACAGATTCTACACACTGGCCGTTATGCCTACTCTCCACATCTGGTAGCACCATCCGCTATACAAGCACCGATAAACCCTTTTAAACCTAAGGCACTAACTGATGGCGAAATCTGCAAACAAATAGATGACTATGTAGCCACTGCCGTTAATGCGCAAAAAGCGGGCTATGACGGCGTTGAGATCATGGGTTCTGAAGGCTACTTTCTCAATCAGTTTATTGCTGCCAGAACCAACAAAAGAGAAGACCAATGGGGTGGAAGCTATGAGAATAGAATTCGCTTACCGATCGAGGTAGTTCGACAGGTGCGAGAAGCTGTTGGGGCCAACTTCATCATCATTTTTAGATTATCAATGCTTGATCTAGTCGAAGGCGGCAGCATTGCTGATGAAGTTATACAACTGGGTAAGGCGGTTGAAAAAGCCGGAGCCACAATAATAAGTACAGGTATTGGCTGGCATGAAGCCAAAATACCCACTATTGCCACCAAGGTGCCAAGAGCCGCCTTCACTTGGGTTACGGCAAAATTTAAACAGGCATTTTCAGTGCCGGTTGTTACCTCTAATCGAATCAATACACCAGATATTGCCGAGCAGGTCTTGGCTGATGGCGATGCCGATATTGTTTCTATGGCTAGGCCGTTTTTAGCTGATGCAGATTTTGTTATTAAAGCTAAAGAAGGTCGTGCCGATGAAATTAATACCTGTATCGCTTGTAATCAGGCCTGTCTTGATCATGTTTTTCAAGGCCAGACTGCCAGCTGCTTGGTCAACCCTCGCGCCTGCCATGAAACTGAAATCCTTATAGAGCCCACCCAGCAGGTCAAAACCATTGCTGTTATAGGCGCCGGGCCTGCTGGTCTCGCCGCTGCAACTACAGCCGCGTCTAGAGGTCACAAAGTAGCGCTATTTGATTCTGCCTCCGAAATTGGTGGCCAGTTTAATATCGCCAAGCAGATCCCTGGCAAAGAAGAGTTTCATGAAACTCTAAGATACTTTAAAAAACAGATTGAACTTCATAACATCTGTTTAAATCTTGATACCAGAGTCAATGTAGAGCAACTGAATAACAGTGACTTTGATGAGGTTATTGTCGCCACCGGCATCGCACCAAGAATGCCTGATATCGATGGCATAGATCACAGCAGTGTACTTAGCTATATTGATGTTATCTTACATAAAAAACCACTAGGCAAACGCGTAGCCATTATTGGTGCCGGGGGTATTGGCTTTGATACTGCTGAGTATATTACCCACAGCGGCAAATCTACCGCACTGGATATTGATCAATTTATGGATGAGTGGGGTATTGATATGTCGCTGGATGCACGCGGCGGTATCGAGGGTATCGAAGAACATGTTAGTCCATCGCCAAGAGAAGTTTTTTTACTACAACGCAAAACATCCAAAGTTGGCTCAGGACTGGGCAAAACTACGGGCTGGATTCATCGAGCCGGCCTGGCAAAAAAGCATGTGAAAATGATCAACGGTTGCAACTACCAACGTATAGATGATGAAGGCCTTCATTTGACCATTGGTGATAAGGCCGAAAAATTAACTGTTGATAATATTGTTATTTGCGCAGGTCAGGATCCGTTAACAGAAATCACAAACGGATTGAAAATACCCTATCATTTAATAGGGGGTGCTGATAGCGCTAAAGAATTAGACGCTAAAACAGCCATAGCTCAGGCTACAAAATTGGCGGCAAGCATATAAAGCGCTTGCAACAACAACAGATTGATTTCATTATTGCTAGCTTAAGTCCCACATATTAAATAAATTGGGACGCTAGCCTATACCAAGGAGCAGTAAATCAGTGTCTAACTCTTTCACCCAGCAGGAATTTCGCAATGCTTTGGGTGGCTTTGCAACTGGGATAACCATTATTACCGCGCTTGGTAAAAATGGACAAAAAATTGGCATGACTGCCAATAGCTTTAACTCTGTATCACTCACCCCGCCGCTTATTCTTTGGAGTATTGGTAAAAACACCAATTGCTATGAGGACTTTATGGCGGCAGAAGCATTTGCTGTACATGTTTTAGCTGAAGATCAACAAGACCTGTCCAACCTCTTCGCCACCTCTGGGGTAGATCGCTTTGCCGACCTAGACTGCAGCGAGGGCTTATCAGGCATCCCTATATTACCGCACTACAGTGTGTGCTTTCAGTGCTCCATGGCACAAAAATATGAAGGCGGCGACCATATAATCATGACCGGTGAAGTGAAGCAATTTACTGATAACCAATGTCAGCCACTATTGTTTTATCGCGGAAACTACCACAGCCTTTAACCATTATGAGCTTACCTAAAGCAGTCAGAATTGTTGAAGTTGGTCCACGTGACGGCTTGCAAAATGAATCTGTTTCCTTAGATGTAGCGACCAAAGTTGAACTGATCCATGGCTTGGCTGATGCCGGTTTGCAAACCATTGAAGCCGGCAGCTTTGTTAGCCCTAAATGGGTGCCACAAATGGCCGGTAGTGATGAGGTATTTAAACAGCTAAGTCCAAGTCATGCTATCTACACTGCCCTCACCCCCAACATGCGTGGTCTTGAACGAGCCATTGAATGCAATGTTAGAGAAATTGCGGTTTTTGCCGCAGCCAGCGAAGCATTTAGTCAAAAAAATATTAACTGCTCCATTAATGAAAGCTTAGAAAAATTTGTAGCCGTGACTGAAAAAGCTAGGGCGCATAATATTGCCGTTCGTGGTTATATTTCCTGCGTATCTGGCTGCCCCTATCAGGGGGATGTAAACCCTAATGAGGTTAGCGCAGTAGCACAGTCCTTACTTGAAATGGGTTGCTATGAAATCTCTCTGGGTGACACTATCGGTGTAGCAACACCCGACAGCATAGAGGCGCTACTTGCAAACATCCTTAAAACCATTGAGCCAGAAAAATTAGCCGTGCATCTCCACGACACCTATGGCCAAGCAATAGCTAATATTAGACGATCATTAACCATGGGCATCAGCATTATCGACAGTTCAGTTGCCGGCTTGGGCGGTTGCCCCTATGCCAAAGGCGCCTCTGGCAATGTAGCCACAGAACAGGTTATCCAATTGCTTGATGAGCTAGGTATAGAACACGGCATAAATTTAGAAAAATTAAACACCCTTAGCCGCTATATACGGCAAAAATTGGGTCGCCCTGATGCATAAGATAATAACTCCAAAAATCCCTTAAAATAGTTATAATGCCCCCATCCTAATCGCTATGAGAGCCACCCATTGACCTTATTTCGCCCCTGTATAGACCTTCATCAAGGCAAGGTAAAACAAATTGTTGGTGGCAGTTTGAATCATTCTGGCGCAGAGACTAACTTTATTAGCCCGTACGACGCTACCTACTATGCCGAACTATACAAACAGCATAGTCTAAGTGGTGGCCATGTGATTTCTCTGGGCCCAAACAACAAACAGCAAGCACTTAATGCCCTATCTGCCTACCCCAATAAATTACAGTACGGCGGTGGCGTTACACCCGAAAATGCCAATGAATTTATCCAAGCTGGTGCCTCGCAGGTTATTGTCACGTCCTATCTTTTTGAACAGGGCGCGTTTTCTTGGGAACGGCTAGAAGAAATTAAGGCGACTGTTGGCACTGAACGACTGGTACTCGATTTAAGCTGTAGAAAAACCAATGATGGATGGATGATAGCCACCGATCGTTGGCAAACAGTGACAGATACCGCCATCAATCAACAGACTATTTCTGAACTTGAACAACATTGCGCCGAATTTTTAGTCCATGCCGCCGATGTTGAAGGCCTGCAAGCGGGCATAGATCAAGAGCTAGTTCAACACTTGGGTGAAATATGCACCCTGCCCTGCACCTATGCTGGTGGCGCAAAATCAGTTGATGACCTTCGTCTAGTTGATAGCCTCTCCAATGGCAAAATTGATTTAACTATTGGCAGTGCATTGGATATTTTTGGCGGCTCAGGGGTAACTCTAGATGAATGTCTAAACTGGAATAATCAAAACTAACAACCCCAAAGGCTAACCTCTATGCAGCGCATTAACCTTTTAGATAATCTTTCCGTCTCACGAATTATCTATGGTTTATGGCGCATTACTGACGACCCAAACCATTCCACAAAAAATTTACAGCATAAAGTTGAAACCTGCTTAAGTCAGGGCATAACCACCTTTGATCAAGCGGATATCTATGGCGGCTACACCTCAGAGTCCCTACTTGGACAAACCTTAAAACAGGCGCCGCATTTACGTGATAGCATGGAAATAATCACCAAGTGCGACATAGTGGCACCCATAGGCATCCACAGCGATAAGAATACAAAGTACTACGACACCTCTGCACCCTATATCAATCAGTCTGTTGAGCGTTCTCTTAAGGAAATGGCGATAGAACAAATTGATCTGCTTCTTTTACATCGACCCGATCCATTAATGAATGCAGAAGAAACCGGCAGCGCGTTAGATGCCCTAATCGCCAGCGGCAAAGTTAAAGCCATTGGCGTTTCAAATTTTCGCCCATGGGATATCGAGTTACTGCAATCATGCAGTACCAATAAGCTAGTCACTAATCAAATTGAGATTAGCCTATGCCAACACAGCAGTCTTACCAATGGTGATTTAGCCCATCTACAACAGCACAAGATCAATCCTATGGCGTGGTCACCACTGGGTGGTGGAGAGCTATTTAAAGACCCTAGTTCAGCGCTCAGCATCAAACTAAACAGTCTAGCCAACACTTATGCTGTTCCGCCTGCCGCAATCGCCATTGCATGGCTACTTAAACACCCAGCACAGATACTACCCATAATGGGCAGTAATGATATACAGAGAATCAAACAGTTTTCTGAGGCATTTAAGGTAACACTTGATCGAGAGTCTTGGTTTGAATTACTGCAGGCTGCAAGTGGCAGCGCAGTGCCTTAAAACAACCAAACCTTAGAACGCAATAACAATAGCCTGATAGGCCAGCAGCAGCAAACCAATATAGGTGCAAAACATACCTGATATTCTTAGAAACGGATTAAACTCAAAGAAAGCAAAACAAATGGCATGTGCCAAACGGCCATAGGCAAAAATCAGCGTCGATATCAGTAAATAAACCAGTGTTGTAGAATTTTCAATTTCCAAAGCTAGCAGTAGAATTGAAAAAATGGGGACATACTCAGAAAAGTTACCATGTGCTCGAACATTTCGTTGAAGCTTTTCATCGGAAATAGCCTCATCCATTTTAAAGAATATTTTCATTACCGGACTACCCCGCATATAGCCTATACGCAGCGCAAGAAAGATATAAAAAAAAGTAAAAACACCCAGAAAAATGGGCAACACAGATAACGACATAGTTTTTATCCTTAATGATTGTTTTTAAACTTAGGGGCAGTTAGTTACAGATTCGATAGCATCCGTTCGATTGCGACCATTTTCACCCGGAAACTCAACAAACATAGCCTCAAGTAATTCATCAAACACCTCAACGATAACCGCGCAGTCGCCTGTGCTGATGGTGCGCCCTTCAAAAACCTTTGCAGGTTTATCTTGAGCCAACGAATCGGCTTTTACAATATCCAGTGCAACAGTATGTCTAAAATTAGTTTGAGTTTTGGCAGATGTACCTACCACACCAAAGCTAGGTGAAAGATAATTTCGACGAACAACCACCGCCTTTCCATCCGCATCATAAGCAATATCTGCATATGAATTAACTAAGCGGTTAGATTGCCCATAAATTGGGCTATAGACTACCGATTGTTTACCATCATCAACTGCAAAAAGTAATAGCGCCGCAAAATCGGCAGAAGCTAAATTATGCGCAATAGAAAAGCCCTCATTCAAAAGCTTGGCCTCGACTTTTTGCCTATACAGATCAAATTCAAGAGAGTTATTTAAATTGATATCCCCAGGCAACACCACAATAGAACCCTGTGCAGCAAAAGAATCCTTATAAAAGGCCGTGGTATCGGTTTTAACATAGGTTTGAAGCGGCGAGCATGCCACCAAATTAAGCAACAGGAAAAGGCTGAAAAATATAATATATTTGATACTGTCACCCTATTAGCAAATCAATCAATTCATAGCATTAGTATATGCACAGAATATAAAAATTAATATCTATTAGTTAACAGCTAAGAAGCCCTTTTATTTGCAACTTATGGCCGAAAAAAATCCTTATAAAACATCGCGCGATTAGTTCAAAGTTTTGATGGGCAGACTAACCACTGCAGCTAAGCAATAAATCTACCCATGGCTAGATCAGCATAAAGGGTTCAGGTGGAAGCAACATACCGGTGACTAATGCCACAATATGGGCAATTGCGGAAACCAAAAATACCAGCATTGAAGCAATGATAGTTCCACAAAAAACAAACCCCAAACCAGCTTGAGTACTTTTAGATACTGCCGAAATAATGATTACAAGTGAGTAAGCAAATAAAATGGCATACAAACCTAAAAAAACAGCTTGGTTAAGATAGCCATCAAGTAACGCTACAGGAAGAAACAAAAGATCAATAACAGATGCCAACACCGTTAAGTTGTACAAACAAGTAAAACTTACATAAATTTTTTTAATTTGTAGCCATAGCCTTAAAACTAAAGTTGCGACAATGAAAACCAGAAAATGTAGTATGACCGAGAAGCTAAAACTCGCCATCCAAGTTTCAACTGGAGCAATCATAGCAAAATGAAACGCCAAAGCGATGACGAAAATAATTAGGCTACTTACTTCAATAGCGTACTTTTCATAATAATTAATTTCTTTGGCATTTAGCGCCATTAGGTCAAACACATCTTTGATAAATATTTTCATATAATTAAATCCATTTAAAGTATTGAAAGGCCCAGCACAATTAATCTAGACAATTGACCTAGGTTATTTGTAACGGTTTTTTGAGGCATCTTTAATAAACTATAAAGCCATGATTTCAGCTGCTGGTGATTGATTAGTTAATAAATTTATAGCGCCAACCAATATTAGCCTCCGCCCCGCTATCACCGCTAATATCACTGGTAATCATCAGGCTAATCTTAAGATTTTCACTACTGGCGTAACCAATACCAAATTCCAAATCGGTCTGAGATGTGCGAATACCCATCCATTCATCTTCAATTATGTCTCGCGTGCGAAAGTTTAATTGCACACCCCCGGTCAAGGTAACTAAGTCGTTTACAGCAAATCTAATACTTGGGTTAATAAATAAAAGATCGCCAGGATTAATCTTTTTACCGTTGACTTTTCTAAGCCAACTATGGCTCAAGCCAGCAGTAAGTGACAGCACCACTGGGTCTATAGCCCTGTGGGTGGTTAAACCAAATTTTCCGGCCTTTAAATAGGCGTATTTGGAGCCATCTATAACAGTATTTTCAACAAGTGTCAGTTCTGTAAAACTCAGAATTGCAGAGTTATATGCATCATCGTAAAACTGAAAGTTAAAGCCCAGTATCAACTGATTAAGCTGTTTAGATTTAAAGCTGTTTGAACCATCGGCAACATAAAATCGCGTATCATTAGCGATAGCAGTTAAGCGGCTATAGATCTCAGTTCTTTTACTAAGACCATAACGACCGCCAAGGGTGAAAGTATATATGTCACTATTTTTTCGCTGCTCACCAACAGCCACTGGGAGCCTAATAAAGTTGTTGTTGCCAGTATCTATATCATCATAAAGCGCACTGACATTACTTCTATCTGCGTTGGCATAACCAACATTAAAGCTTAATTGAAATTCGTCATTTTTGGTTATTAAATCCTCAACCGTCAGGGGTAATGCAGCGAAAGATTTTGCTGAAAAAAAATGTAATAGCAAAATTAAAAACGTAACAGAATTTTTGCCCACGAATTTACTATTTCCTTTGCGTCTTAACATAACAATCACCCATGTTCCTTAGCAACTAAGCCTTGCTTTTTTGCCTCGACAAACCGTTGCTTTGCTTTTTGGCACGACAAGCCGTTCAGAAAGCCAATGACCAACTGAACGATCTGACTCATTTGAGGGGCTGTAATACCGAGACTTCACAACTGATTTCGAATCAATTACACAACACTTCGACAGATTCCCACATGCCTTGAATAATGTGGCTTATGTTTGATTAAGCAGTAGAGTCATTAACTAAAGCCCAATGTTTCTACCCTAGTACAAAAAAGAACTGATATTTGAAATAATGTTTATTTATGTGAACTGTTTCACATAAATAAACAAAAACTATTTAATAAAAAATAGAAACTTGTTAATAAAGTATGGAAAAACCGTCTTTTCATTTAGCTAGCGGTTTTTTACAGACACAAAAAAGCCCCCAAAAAGGAGGCTATTTGGCGGTGAAGGAGGGATGACTCAGGCGCTGCCTTCGCCCTTCGGGTCGCCTTCACTTTGTTCTGGCGATGTCTCGCGCTTTGCGCTCGGCTCGAACCGGCGAGGGTTCTCACCCTCCAGTTTCTTTTAGACACAAAAAAGCCCCCAAAAAGGAGGCTATTTGGCGGTGAAGGAGGGATTCGAACCCTCGATACGCTCTTAACGTATACTCCCTTAGCAGGGGAGCGCCTTCAGCCACTCGGCCACTTCACCATAAACTTTTCTGGCAATTTAATCCTTTGAGGACAAATCCAGATTGCGTGTCAATTGGGTTCTTTATCTTAGTAGTAACAGATCTATCGAAAATATTAACTCAAGCGCCTAGGCGTGTTTATAATTTTTTTGACAGAGGGTTACACTTGAATACCGACCGACATTTGCGGCGGCATAATATCACATCGGGAGAAAATTCAAAGGCTATTCATCGTCAGATGATGAATTTTCTTTTTGAATACGCTGATAGATTTCTTCTCTATGAACCGCTACCTCTTTAGGGGCGTTGACACCTAGACGAACTTGGTTGCCTCTTACACCTAAAACCGTGACATTTACATCATCACCGATAACGAGAGTTTCTCCAACTCTTCTTGTAAGTATCAACATAAATTACTCCTTAAATCCCTTAATTAACGTTATCTTAGCGCTTATTTTTTTTTGATGCTGTTAATAGACACACTAGAATGTGTTATTTATTGTAGCACCTAAAAAGTTTACGACGCTAACAGTTTTTTGTATCAATTTTTATTGTACGAGTCTATTGATTAATCTGGTGCATCAAGCCCAAAACCCGTGTGTAATGCACGGACTGCCAATTCCAAATAACGTTCTTCAACCACGACAGCTATTTTAATCTCGGAGGTAGTAATTAGCTGAATATTGATATTTTCTGCAGCTAACACTTCAAACATTTTTGCAGCTACGCCTGCATGAGATCTCATACCGACGCCAACAATAGAAACCTTGGCAATCGCATCGTCAGCTTCAACTTCAATAGCCCCCAAATCTTTGGCGATTTGATTGAGTAGCTTATGCGCGGCTGACAGATCATTGCGATGAACAGTAAAGGTAATAGTTGCAGAGTTATCTTTGGCAACATTCTGTACGATAACGTCAATTTCGATATTGGCATCACTAATCGCGCCTAGGACTTTGTAGGCTACGCCGGGCTGATCTGGAATGCCGCGGATAGTGAGTTTCGCTTCATCGCGATTAAATGCTATACCTGATACAACTGCTTTTTCCATTAGATCATCTTCCTCTAAAGAAATTAATGTGCCGGGGCCATCTTCAAAGCTAGATTTTACTCGAAGAGGAACCTTATATTTTCCTGCAAATTCTACTGAACGAATCTGTAATACTTTTGAACCCTGACTGGCCATTTCTAGCATCTCTTCAAAAGTAATCTTTTCTAATCGCTGGGCTGTGCTGACTACACGAGGGTCTGTTGTGTAAACTCCGTCAACGTCGGTGTAGATCTGACATTCATCCGCATTAAGTGCTGCCGCTAAAGCAACTGCAGTGGTATCCGATCCACCTCGACCCAATGTTGTAATATTGCCGTTTTCATCTGACCCCTGAAAACCCGCCACTACAACTACACGTCCAGCATCGAGGTCATCCTGCATTTTGTGACCATCGATTTCTTTAATTCTGGCTTTACCATGAGAGTTATCTGTCAGAATTCGTACCTGACTGCCAGTATATGATTTAGCATCAATACCAATTTTATGCAGTGCCATACATAAAAGAGCGATGGTTACCTGCTCACCGGTGCTGACTAATACATCCATTTCTCTTGCGGCTGGCTGTGGCTCGATCTCTTTGGCGAGACCAATTAATCGGTTGGTTTCTCCGCTCATTGCTGAGACAGCGACTACAACCTGATCACCCTGCTTGTGTGACTGTGCTACCCGTGCAGCGACCGCTTGGATTCGTTCTATTGAACCCACCGAGGTGCCACCATATTTTTGAACAATTAAACTCATAGATGTCGCTTCGTATTTGAAGGGCGCAAATTAAACAGTAATTTGCTATTAATGTTAAGATTTTTTTTAAACCTAGGCTAAGTTAGCTTCGACCCATGTTGCCACTGACTCAAGTGCCTGCGGTAAATTGGTTAGATCAGACGCAGCACCCATTGCCATATCTGGTCTACCGCCACCTTTACCATCTAACTGTGACGAAATATGCTTCATTAGATCGCCTGCTTTAATATCTGAGGTTAGGTTTTTAGTCACTCCTGCAACCAATGATGCCTTATCACCTTCTTTGGCTACCAAGAAAAAAACGCCTTTTTCAATTTTTGAACGCACTTGATCTGCCACTGATTTTAGGCTTTTGGCATCAGCACCATCTACTATTGTCGAAAGGACTGTTACGCCATTGATCTGTTGTGCGGATGACATAATGTCGGTCCCAGATGAATTGGCCAGCTTTTGCTTAAGCTGATCAATTTCTTTTTGCATGCGACGGTTTTCTTCCATCACTTGACGAACTTTTTCGGTTACCTTTGTCTTAGCTACTTTTGCGATTTCAGCTACTTCTTCAACTGTATCCTGAGTATGCTCGCAATAGGCCAATGCTGACTGCCCTGTCACTGCTTCTATTCGACGCACTCCAGAGGCTACACTGCTCTCTGAGATAATTTTAATTAAACCTATATCACCGGTTCGCTCAGCATGGGTTCCGCCACAAAGTTCTACCGAGAAATCGCCACCCATTGACAACACTCTTACTTCATCTGAATACTTTTCGCCGAACAGTGCCATTGCGCCCTGCTCTTTAGCTTTATCCATCGACATTAGCTGGGTTGTTACTTCGGTATTACGTAAGATTTCACGGTTGACCATTTGCTCAACCTGTCTTAATTGTTGCGCCGTTACCGCCTGATTATGTGAGAAATCAAATCGCAATTTTTCACTATCCACTAGGGAACCCTTTTGCGCCACATGTTCGCCAAGAACCTGACGTAATGCTTCATGTGCCAAATGGGTGGCCGAATGGTTTAGGGCAATGGCTTGTCGAAGACTTTTATCCACTTTGGCAACAACTGTATCGCCGGCATTAATTACACCGCAAAGCACTCTACCTATATGAAGGTTATGCTCTGAAGATTTTTTACAATCAAGAATTTCAACTCTTGTATCACCACAGGTTAAATAGCCTGTGTCGCCAACCTGACCGCCCGACTCTGCATAGAAAGAGGTTTGATCCAGAACAACGGCAACTGTCATACCCTCTGAGGCAGCTTCAATTTGCTTACCCTCTGAATAGAGCCCAACAATGGTTCCTGTTTCTTCTAGGGTGGTGTAACCGCTAAAATCTGTACTGCCATCTAGGCGAATACTGTCGGTGTAATCTATATCGAACTGACTGGCAGAACGTGCTCGGGCTCGCTGTTGATCCATGCAGATTTCATACGCCTCTAAATCTAGGCTATAGCCTCTTTCACGCGCAACATCGTTGGTTAAATCTGTTGGGAACCCATAGGTATCATAGAGTAAGAAAATAAGTTCACCGGGAAGAATATCCCCTTGCAAATCTTTTAATGCCCCATCGAGAACACCCATACCCTTATCAAGGGTTCTAGCAAACTGCTCTTCCTCAGCTTTAATGGCTTTAGCGATTAGATCGCCTTTTTCAATAAGCTCTGGATAGGCTTCACCCATAACTTCACCAAGTGGCACTACTAAGTTGTGGAAAAACACCCCTTTTGCACCAAGCTTATGACCATGGCGTAATGCACGACGAATAATACGACGGAGCACATAGCCGCGACCTTCATTTGATGGCTGAACGCCATCAGCAACCAAAAAGGCACAGGATCTAATATGATCAGCTAAAACTTTTAACGATGCATTTTCTGTATCTTTGCATTGCGTAATCTCAATCGCCGCAGCAATTAGATGCTTGAATAGGTCGATATCATAGTTATTGTGCACGCCCTGCATTACTGCTGCTACACGCTCTAGCCCCATACCCGTATCAATAGAGGGCTTGGGTAAGGCTGTCATTTCGCCTGAGCTATCACGCTCATATTGCATAAATACTAAATTCCAGATCTCAATATAACGATCAAGATCATCATTTTCACTGCCTGGAGGACCACCGGGGATATGCTCACCGTGATCCCAGAATATTTCGGTACTAGGGCCGCAGGGGCCTGTATCACCCATCTGCCAAAAGTTATCTTCATCGAGTCTAGATAAACGCGCAGGGTCGACGCCAATTTCATTAACCCATATATCAGCGGCTTCATCATCACTAATATGTACAGTGACCCATAGGCGCTCTTTGGGGAGTTTTAATTCCTCGGTTAAGAATTCCCAGGCAAATTTAATGGCATCCTGTTTGAAGTAATCGCCAAAACTAAAATTACCTAACATTTCAAAAAAGGTATGGTGACGAGCGGTATAGCCTACATTTTCGAGATCATTGTGCTTACCACCGGCTCTAACACATCGCTGGGAGGAAACAGCACGACAGTAGTCACGCTTCTCAGCACCTAAGAATACATCCTTAAATTGCACCATACCTGCATTGGTGAAAAGCAATGTCGGGTCATTGCCTGGTACCAAGCTACTACTGGCGACCTTACTGTGGCCCTTAGTGGCAAAGTAGTTAAGGAATGCATCTCTAATTTCAGCACTTTTCATAATTATTTCCGATGTATCGACCTAATATTAATGTAGTTTACAGGTTGTCTTCTGAGAATGTTTCTTGAGAGCCTTTATTGGCTAATACGTGAAGATGCAAATGAAAGACAGTTTGTCCCGCACCTTTGCCGTTATTGACCACTAAGCGAAAAGCATCACTTATACCTGCCATACGCGCCACTTCTCCTGCCACCCACATTAGATGTCCCATTAGGGCGCGATCGCTATGTTTGGCATCTGCCAGTTTTGCGATGGGAAGTCGGGGTATTACCAGCATATGAACTGGTGCCTGCGGCGATATATCATTGATCACTATACATTGATCATCTTCATACAAAATATCAGCCGGCAGTTCCCTATTAATAATTCGGGTAAAGAGGCTTTCTTCGCTCATTTGCGGTCCCATTAAAAAAATTACAGCGTTATGCGGATAATTCTAGTTATTAGAGTTTAGTTTTTCATCAGCACTTAATGCTCGCGCTTCTCCTTCAAGCATGACAGGAATGCCATCTTGAATGGGGTAAGCAAGCCCACTAGCTCGACACACTAACTCATTTGTTTTTGAGTTGTATTCAAGTGGGGCTTTGCTAACAGGGCAAACTAAGATACTAAGTAATTTTTTATCCACGCTAAGAATCCATAAAAAAACGCCGCTAGTGTACGCAAAATAGAAGCAAACTGCTATGCCAAGATTATTTTCAGCACTTACTGACTAACGGGTAAGGTGTTTAAAACCAACTGTGGATCAATTCTTTGATCTAGCCAGTTCATGCGCCAATCGAGATGAGGCCCCGTGGCGCGACCAGAGGCACCAATTTTGGCAATAACCATACCCGATGAAACACGTTGACCCTGCTCAACCAGTATTTCGCTTAGATGTAAAAAAGTAGAGCTTAAACCATGGCCATGATCAAGGATTAGGGTGCCACCAGAATAGAACATGTCGGCATGAACCATAGTAATAACACCTGCGGCCGGCGCTTTCACCGGAGTACCTATTGGCGCGGCATAATCTATACCGTAATGGGGGCTTTTTGGCACACCATTATAGTATCGTTGGCTGCCATAAACCCCAGTAATTGGACCCTTAGCAGGGACTATAAAGCCTGCAGTAAAATCATCCTCATCACTAACAAGTGCACGGGCCTGTTTAACAATAGCTATATCTTGTTTGATACGGGCTAGATTTTTTTTAGAGGGAGTTACAGTTTTCTGTGGCACACCCTCGATTTTTTGAACTTTGTATTCCCTTGGGGCGACATTGATAACAATATTTTTATCGCCAGATTGATTATGGATAGTAATCTCTGTGGATACAGGCTCATTTCGACCAAAACCCAACAAAAATTGTCGATTGCTATTTATTTTTAATAGCTTACCTTTGTAGCTGACGGTCTCACCCTCAGCTAGCTGACCTAAAACCAATCCACCTTGCTCAAAGGAGCCAATAAATTTAGGGCTTTCGGATGCTGGTACATTACTAGTTACTATAAAGCCAAATAGCACAATCAGTAACGGCAATTTTTTTTGATAAGACAACATATGTCGCAAGTCCATTAAGATTTAAAACTTACTAAAGGTTATCGTAATGGACTGAAAAAGGGAAAAGATATTAGGGCTAATACTATCGGTTTTAAGGGCTAATTATTCAGGGCATAGTTAATTTGATCAAAGCTAAAACCTCGATATTGAAGAAACCTCATTCGTTTAGCTTTTTCTTTAGCATCAACTTTATGATCACTACCAAATTTTAGTTGTGCCGTGTCTTTAGCTAATTTAAACCAGTCAACATCTGCCTCATTCAGCAATTGTTCGATTAGCCCTGTTTCAGCACCTCGGCTTTTTAGGTCTAACCTTATTCTTGTGCTACCTTGGCCTCTAGAGATGCGCGACCTTATAAAGGCTTCAACAAATCGGTGATCTGACTGTAGGTTTTCAGCCGCTAACTGATCTAAAACATCTGGGATTAAAGAAGAATTATCAAACTTTTTTTCGAGCTTTGCCTGTAGTTGACTGCGAAGATATTCGCGACCGGCCAAAATACCCATGGCAGATAGGCGGATTTTACTGGGTTTAATTTCTGTCTTAG
>CALKMW010000057.1 GCA_938092205.1 uncultured Pseudomonadales bacterium | reverse complement strand
AAGAATCTACTTCATTCATAATGCCATCATTATCAGCATCAGTATCGGCATTGTTACCAATACCATCAGAATCAGTATCCATTTGCTCCTGTGGATTCAATGGAAAAGCATCAAATTCATCAATGGCGCCATCATTATCATCATCTGTATCATCAAGATTAAAAATCCCATCACCATCAGAATCAATATTTGGATATGTAATTGATAAAGCCTTAATTACAAAATTTTCATTCGCCTCATTACCAATCAAAACTAATTCTAAGCCCTCAGAGCGATCAAACGTCCCGGATTCTAATTGAATTGAATGTTCACTTTGGTTATTTGAAATAAGATCGGTAAATGTTAGATGACAGGTATTATCCGTAAATGCAAAGGTTGCTGAATAATGTGTATGGTCATCCCCAAAATTATTTGAATTTGCCGTGGTATGACTTAAACGATCAACCATATCATCAGCTATCCAAATACCCCTATATCCTAAACCAGCATTTGCAAAATTCACCACCTTTGAACCATCAGATATACCGACTATAAAGTCTCTATCCAACCCAGGAACCCTTACTTCTTCAATTTCAATAATCACTGTAAATTCATCGGATTCATCAATATAGTCATTATCTAATACGGGTATTCGCCAAAGAATTTCTTGATATGGACTATTTTCTGAAGTGCCAATTTCGAGCTGATCATTGCGATGCACTAAAGGTCTATATGGGGATAAGAAATTAGCTTTCAAAGTTTCAAGAGAAAAGTTTTGCCCCTCATAGATACCATCAGCTTCATCATCGGTATCAAAATCATCAGCTAAACCATCATTGTCAGTATCAATATGGTCTATTGTGTTTTCGGGCGCTGTCACCTCATCATTTTGACCGATAAAACTATTAGAGCTCAGTTCTGTTAATTCAGTTGGCACATCCAATTCGCCAAAGGTACTTCGCCCCCAGCATTCAACAGCAATTTCAGTCAAAGCGCATGAAAAATGACCGCCAGAACTTATATCGGTAGCATCTAAACTTGGAGAATTGGTTTGACCATTTGTATCTTCACCCCAGCATACAATACCGTTATCATCAATTGCACAGGTAAAATAGCCATCAGCGTCGACCAATTTTGGACGTTGCAAGATTGGTACATCAGTTTGTCCATCAGAATTACGTCCCCAGCAAATAACCTCATCTTCAGTTAGCGCACAGGAATGAAAGAAACCCAAACTCAATGAAATTGGATTATTAATTAAAGGAACTGAAATCTGCCCATTAGAGTTGCTTCCCCAGCATACCGCACCAGTATCATCTATTGCACAGGTATGATTTAGCCCAGTTTCAATAGCGATAGGATTAGATAGATCGGGCACGTTAGTTTGACCATAAGAATTACTACCCCAACATACAACCTTCTTATCATCTAGTGCACAACTATGATAACCACCCGCTGCAATATCAATAGGATTTTCAAGTTGGGGAACATTAGTTTGTCCATAAGAATTACTCCCCCAGCAAGTTACTCCTTCATCATGCAAGGCACAGTTATGGTCGTATCCTGCAGCAATAAATACGGGGTTATTTAAATCAGGCACATTTGACTGGCCATGTGAGTTGTAACCCCAACATTCAACCTCACCTAAAATAATAGCGCAAGCGTGTCTATCACCTGATGATATTTGGTAATCCGCGACCAATGGATTCCTTCCATTTTCCACTTCCCAGCCATCATGAAGCGTATCTCTATCAGTATCATCATTCGTTGGTGATGTGCCTAGATTAGATTCTTCAATGTCTGTTAATCCATCCATGTCGCTATCAGGATAAATAATATTAATACCTTTAAGCCCATAATCCTCGTAGGATTCATTACCTACCAAAATTAGGTCTAAACTCTTAGATAAATCAATTTCACCTGGAGAGCCAATTAGACTTGATTGAATATAACCCTCGTTCTCGCCGCTTATAGCCTTTACTGTAAGTTCGGCTTGACCCTCGACCCATTCAAACAATAGTGAATAGTGTTCAAGATTAGATCCAAAACCAACTCTACTTGTTTCCGTTATCGAGTCCCCCAAATCTTCGCCAATCCAAGCGCCACCGTTACTTGAATCATTATTAGTAAAAACAATAACATTTTCTCCGTCCGATATTCCGGTCAAAAAGTCTTTATCTAAACTACCAAAATTGCGCTGTTCAATCATCTCAATTTCTACACGAAAATAACCATCTAAAGAGGAGCCATTTTCATTGGATACAGGAATCCGGTAAATAATCTCGTTAGTGGATCCACCCTGCTCAACTGCCAAATAGTCATCCACTATCGATGTATCTCGATCACTTAGGGTAAAAAGATTTTGAAGTTCCAATGGATCTAGATAGCGATCAACAAAATATCCTCTCTCAAAAGAGCCTAAATCGAGTGTATCGTTATGATAATCACTATCAGTATCATCATTAGTTGGTGATGTGCCATCACTATTAGTATCTAAATCTTCAATATCATCAGAATTTATGGAATCTTGCCCTGAAATCAGACAGCCACTAGTAGGACAGAAACCTTTATAGTACCCAGCTGGAACATCATATTTAAACTGGGTTGCTCCAAAGTTTGTTGTTGCTGATAAAGTTGAGCATTCCCTATCGCCCAACCAAAAGAATACATAAACCTCATCACTTAAATCATCAGCGGCAGGATTAAGTGATAATTCAGGATCGGCACCACCTAGCCATAAACCATTTTTTCCATAGTAAATTTTGTTGCTATCCATATCGACAGCAACCTGGAAAGTATCATCTTCAAAGGTTTGAAGAAAACCCTCTGTCATAACCTGATAGTAAGGTGAGTTCTTCATAGCTCCATCACTTTGGATAGCCCATATATCAGCATTATGACTATAACCGATACCTTTCAATTGACTACCAGCAGCAATAACACCTGTTTCAAATCCAAGGCTATCTGGACCGCAGTGTGCAGTTACCTCCCAATAATGCTTTCCACTATTAATCGAATGAATACTTCTGACACTATCAACAACACCGCTGGCATTAGTGACAGTTAATGTGTCCTCAGAAAAAGACATATTCCCATTGAGAGTATTTTCAATGTCATATTGCGTCCCTATGCCAGAAAGGCCAATGTCTTCGTTATCTTGAGAAAATATTATCGGTGAAGCAGCTAACTCTATTACTTCAGAGTCTGATAGAGCTCGATCATAAATTTTCAGATCATCAATCACACCTTTATATTTTCCATAACCCCAGCCGCCATCATAACCAATATATAGAGGACCAGATCGCTGAACAGCATCATAATCTGCATTAAATCTCTGAACTTCCTCCCCCTCAAGATAAATAACCACCTCGCCTTCAGTTCTAACAACAGAAATGGTTATATAGTCCTCTGAAAATAATGAGGCCTCAACTGGAAATGTTTCCTGGCCACTTGATGACTGACGATATTGTTGGAACCAAAAACTTTCGAGTTGAAATTTAGACCACAAAGAAAAATTATTTGGAAAATGAGCATCTTTTATTAAAATTGCAAAAGGACAGCCATTGTGGCTGTAAAAACAATTTTCAACATTTCTCTGTTCTGCTCGCAATCTAACACTAAGAGTTAAATTTCGATTTAGTGCTAAAGAATCAGAATGTGGAACAATGATATAACCATCATTTCCATCAAAATACGCTGCCTGCCCGTCAATACCCTCAACAAATGTCACGCCACCCTGCTGAGTTCCATGGTTTCCAGTACCACTACTATCGGTAAAATCACCATCAAATTTATAGTGAGCAACTAAGTCTGCTTCCAGATCTATCTCGCTAGCAAAAGAAGCAGAACTGAAAAGAAACAAAAAAAGACAAACAAAGAATCGAAAGATACCCATAGCAGATACACTCATTTTTATTAATTATTCATAAATGCAAACAATACAATAACTTAATACATATTTCTATAATTTATAGATTACTTAATTTAAGTTCAAAGAACACCTTAGGATGTCGGAATTAGCACTCCGAAAACAAGAACGCTAAATATAGCTGCGCTATCATAGTGAACTAGTTAATGGGTTGCATATTGCTAAGCCTCAGACTTCTGGGTGCTAAATAGATAAGTAAAAAAGCCTCCACAAGGGAGGCTTTTTTTATAGAATTGGTCGGTACGGCAACGCCTGAATAGTATATTCATATTGTTGTTTTAGTTTGAAATCTCAACTTCTCGCTGGTCACCAGTAACATAGTCATTGCCATCAGGAATAACATTGAAATTTCTTTTAACAATTAGATTACTTTCTGGCTTAACAAGGCTTGCGGGGTTTATAGCTACACTGGTTTGTCCTGCTGATATAGTCACTGTGCCGAAAGTTTGTGCAACAAGATTTTCGTCGCTGTCATAGCCTTTAATAGCATATAAAACCTCTAAACTCGCGGTTGTTTGACCGGTACGACTTAAAGTAATCACATTATTACCAGCCTGAGCTGTCACCTGAACAAGTTCTGGAAGAATGCCTTTGGCAACTTTAATTCGGACGGGATTAATGCCTAACATAAAGCTATTGTCACCATCGTACATGCTAAAGTTTGAAATATAAAAACTGCCCTGACTATCCCAGGAGTCATAGCCGGTAATAAAATCTTCAATTGCGGCCTGATTATCAAG
>CALKMW010000056.1 GCA_938092205.1 uncultured Pseudomonadales bacterium | reverse complement strand
GCTGATGCAAAGACTATTGTTGTCACTGGGTTTGGTGCAGATCAGGTTGAAAGTACCATTGGAAAAGAAGCTGATGTATTTGTAGCCCAGCCAGAACAGCTAGGCACCGGCCACGCTGTACAGTGCGCCCTACCCCATATCAGAGAAAACGCAAAAGTATTGATTCTGTATGGTGAT
Source organism: uncultured Pseudomonadales bacterium (assembly GCA_938092205.1). Lineage (GTDB taxonomy): Bacteria > Pseudomonadota > Gammaproteobacteria > Pseudomonadales > Porticoccaceae > HTCC2207. The sequence goes on along the minus strand of CALKMW010000056.1, from coordinate 2,433 downwards.
GTGCCCTTAATAGCCCCCAAAACAATAGCTAAAATGTTAGACGCGGTGACTGCCGATCAAATGGGGCTTTTAACCGTCACTCTTGACGACCCAACCGGCTATGGGCGTATTATTCGCGATGCAAATAACAATATTTCAGCTATTGTTGAGCAAAAAGATGCCAGCGTAGGTCAGCTAACAATCAACGAAGTAAATACCGGTGTAATGGCACTGACTAGCCAACAGTTAATGAGCTGGTTACCACAGATAGATAATAGAAATGCTCAGGGTGAATACTATCTTACCGATTTAATCGCCATTGCTAACACGGCGTCAGTAAAAGTTCAGAGCATACAACCCAAATCTCCAAACGAGGTGGAAGGCGTGAATAATAGAGTGCAACTCAGTCAATTAGAACGAGCACATCAGCGCGAAAACGCGCAAAAGTTAATGGAAAGCGGCACTAGCCTAGCAGATCCAGAGCGCTTCGATCAGCGGGGCGAACTAAGTGTAGGCACCGATAACTTTATTGATATAAATTGCATATTTGAAGGCGAAGTTAAGCTTGGCTCAAATGTGTATATTGGCCCCAACTGCCAAATCATTAATAGCACAATTGGTGATGGGGTTGAGATTAAAGCCAATACCATTATTGAAGATTCAGTAGTGGGCAATAACGCCATTCTCGGGCCCTTTGCGCGCCTAAGACCGGGCACAGAACTTGCTGAGAACACCAAGATTGGCAACTTTGTAGAAACCAAAAAAGCCAAGGTAGGTGCGGGTAGCAAAATTAATCATCTCAGCTATGTTGGCGATGCCGAATTGGGCGAAGGCGTTAATGTAGGTGCCGGAACCATCACCTGTAATTACGATGGTGCCAATAAATTTAAAACCACCATAGGTGATAATAGCTTTGTCGGCTCCAATAGCACCCTAGTAGCTCCGGTAAAGGTTTCAGATAATAGCTTTGTCGGCGCCGGTAGTACCATCACCAAAGATACGGAAGAAAACTCACTGGCTATATCGCGCGCTAAACAGCGCAATATAGAAGGTTGGCAACGCCCGATCAAAAAAGATTAATCAACTCTATTCTCACAGGCATAGATACACGGCTAACTGTAAGCCAAACGGATCTATAATGTTGGTCTATACTTAGTTGGTTAAACGCGATTATGAAAACCACATATAGCTTAATGGAGGAAAACATAGATGGATTTTTTAATTATTTCTTTTGCAATTCTTTTATTATTTTTATCGCCTCTGATACTGGGGATAATTTTTATGGGGGGGCAAAAAAAAGTCAAGATTAAGCATGAAGAGTCTGGGGTCGAAAAAAACTGTTTTATCGGTTACTCATGGACCTATTTTTTCTTTGGTTTTTTTGTGCCTATCTTTAGGGGCGAGATTTCAATAGGTGTGTTTCACTTAATTTTTAGCCTATTAACTTTCGGTGTTTTTCAAATTATTATGCCCTTCCTCTACAACAAGCATTACTCAACTAGGCTTTTAACCGATGGTTGGAAGCTTGCCGATACCGAGGAAAATAATGATCTAGCCAAGACCAAGATTGGCATAGCCTGATAATAAATCAGGCTATTTTTTGGGGAGTTAAATTGCTTTCCCAGAGGATTATTTATGCGGACGGCGCTTGCACCAAACTTGATAAACCGTTGAATAATTTGCCGCAAGCTCGGAGAAGAAAGCCGCTTTTGCCCACTTTTCCTTATTCCATTTTTTGGTCTTATCATCGCCATGCAATTTGATTTGATCGAAGATCTCATCAGCGGCACCCAGTAAACGCCCCACTCCATCTTTAGTATCTTTACAGTCTTGGGCATCCAGCAAAAAGTGTTTGCCCATTTCGTAACCCTGGCTGAGCTTGGGTTTTGGATGATCATCGGCGACGGCGCTGAACCCGATAAAGCTGCTTAATAAAAGGATGATAAATTTTTTCATTTATAAAACCTCAAAATCTGTTTATAAGTAAAGCCAATGTAAATTGTTTTATCACACAGGCTTAAAACTTAGACAGAGGCTAAAAAGAAAGTTCCAGAAAATACGTAGTCTAATATAAGCAAAATTCTTGGCTATGGCTTTGAAGATTATTAAGTGGCTGCAAAACAGCCACCTCATATATATAAAGTTATTGATTTTCTACAGCAGCTTCAGCATCTTTTTTGTCGTAAAACCAAACCTCAACATTGCACTCATGTGCTATAGATTCTTTTGATCTGGCAACACATAATTCAAGAAATGTATTTTCTTTTTTGACTAGCCCACTTATTGGGCCATCTGATATTGGACTGCCATCAATAACCACATTGGAAAAAATAAGATAACCTTGACTATCAATACTGTATTCAAAAGTTGCATAGGGCGAAGTAACATTGTCATGATATCCAAATTGGTATTTACCGGTTGAATTATCAAATTGAATTGTTACTTTGGTAAGCT
>CALKMW010000055.1 GCA_938092205.1 uncultured Pseudomonadales bacterium | reverse complement strand
CCCTGCATATAGATAATTTACGCGGTGCAAATGCTCACCACCAAGTAGAGACTATCTTTAAGGCATTTGGTCGAGCATTGCGCGTGGCAGTAAGCCAAGATGCCCGTATGTCAGGGGTTATGCCTTCTACCAAGGGCACACTGTAAATCTACAGCGACAGTAAAAATTATGAGTGATTTTCGCGATCATATTGCCGTTATTGATTATGGAATGGGCAATCTTCATTCTGTAGCCAAAGCCCTGGAGCATGTCTCTCCTGGAGCTGTGGTTACGGTAACCTCAGACCCACAGGTTGTAGAAAATGCCGATCGTGTGGTGTTTCCTGGTGTTGGTGCAATTCGAGACTGTATGCAAGAAATACAGCGACTGAATATAGGTGAAGTAGTAAAAAAAGCTATTAACAGCAAGCCTGTATTGGCTATCTGTGTTGGCATGCAGGCACTAATGCAGAATAGTGAAGAAAATGGCGGTATCGATTGCCTGAAAATAATGCCCGGTCAGGTTAAATATTTTGGTGATAACCTTGTAGATAACCATGGTCAAAAGCTGAAAGTACCCCATATGGGTTGGAATAATGTTAATCAAAGCTATGACCATCCTCTATGGCACAATATCAAACAAGACAGTCGTTTCTATTTTGTGCATAGCTACTATGTTGAAGCGGTCAATAATCCCAATGTATTTGCCACCTGTGATTATGGCAAAGAACTTGCTGCATCTATTCAACAGGGCAATCTATTTGCGGTGCAATTCCACCCAGAAAAAAGTGCAGACGCAGGGCTGCAACTGTTAAATAATTTCTGCCAATGGCAGGGCGCTTAAATCCACCATGTCATCCGCAGAAGATATCAGTGAATTAATCACTCGCCTTAACGGCGAAACTGCCAAGATCGAGTGGCATGAGTTACAAAAGCACTATGCATCAGGCAGCGTGATTGCTGTAGCCGCAGGTTTTGATCTGATTAAAGTCGCCATTGCACTTCATCAAGATGATAGCGAACAGGTCAAAAAATGGCTTGCCGAAAAGCTAGTCGTAGAGGTAAGTGATAGTCAGGCTCAGCGTTGGTATGACGAAAACACGAGTGTTTGGGCTCTGGTTATTCCGCCTTTTGTGCTAGTTCAAGAAAAAAAACCAAGTTAAGGTTTTTTTGTTTAGTGAGCTGCAGCATAAATCCAGCAGCATCGACCTGATTTAAGAGTTGCTCTCACTCTATTGTAATCATCAACCTCATAATCATCAGCATGGGCAATTTCATTTTCAGTTAATTCGAATACAGTCCCAGTGACCTCGTCGCTAAACTTACCTGTATATTGAAGAATAGGGTGAAACTCCTTGCCACTCTCTCTTAGCACGCGTGGATCGGTAATGCGCAGTTGATTAACCACATATTGTGGCAGACTATCCTTGTAGCCAAACAATGTACGCCCAAAATTAGCCAGCTGAACATTTTCTTGTTGCAAGGTGCCATACGAAAAAAGAAGTTGCATAAACTATTCCCAGCCAACAAAGTTAAAAGCATAAACTATGGCAATACAGTCAGCAATAATACCTATAAAAAAGCCCTCTAATATTTTTAGAGGGCATTAAAGTAGTGGATTTGCAAAAAGGGGGGTTAATTATCCAATTGATGACTGGCCATTTTCTCCAATGCAGTAACCATAGCCGAATGATCTAAATCAGAGTCACCATTGGCAGTACAGCAATTAAATAATTCCTGTGCTATTGCCGTATTAGGGAGTACAGCATTGATTTCTTGCCCGGTGCTTAGAGCCAAATTCAAATCTTTTTGATGTAGGCGAATCCTAAAACCCGGATCAAATGTGCGATCTAGCATTCTTTGCCCGTGAACTTCGAGAATTTTGGAAGAGGCAAAGCCACCCATCAGAGCCTCTCGAACCTTACTCGGGTTTGCACCCGCTTTAGAAGCAAATACAAGCGCCTCGGATACTGCTTCGATATTTAGCGCTACAATAATTTGATTGGCAACCTTACAGGTTTGACCATCACCGTTTTCACCAATGTGGGTAATATTTTTGCCCATAGCCTCAAATAGTGGCATAGCGAGGTCAACAGCTTTTTTGGGGCCGCCAATCATAATAGTTAAGGTTGCAGATTTTGCACCTACCTCACCGCCGGACACGGGGGCGTCCAAATAGTCACATTCCATAATATTGATACGTTTAGCAAATTCTTTGGTCGCTGTTGGTGAAATTGAGCTCATATCAATCACTGTTTTGCCTTTAGATAGTCCGGTGGCTACACCAGTATCTCCAAACAATACCCCCGCCACATTATGGGTGTCAGGAACCATAGTAATAATAAAATCTGAGACTTTACTTACTTCTCGAGGGTTCTCAAGCATATCGCCCTGATTGCCTAAAAGTGCTTTGGGTACTTCTTTATAAAGTTTTGAAAAATACAAATGGTGGCCTGCCTTTTGTAAATTTTGCGCCATTGGCAATCCCATAATGCCAGTTCCAATAAAACCAATATTGGCCATATTCAATCTCCTTAAATTTAGGTATTTTCTAAATGTTAGTCAGTTAGATGTATTGTTCAATCCAACCCAATCCCTTTTCGGTATGATTTTTAGGTATATATTCCGCACCAATGGCCTCTGCTGGATCGTCTTCAGGAGTGATTTGGTTAAAGGCATCATTCCATAGCTTTAGAATATCAAACAGTACTTTTTTGTATAGCTCTAGCTTACTTTTAAAATAGTAGTGCACATTGGCTCGTGGCATATCGGCGCGTTTAGCTATATTCATAATTGATGCGCCTTTGTAGCCAAACTCGGCAAATTCTATTTCTGCAATGGCAATGATCTTGGCGCGATTATCGCTGCGAATTCTTCCGGTTTTGTATTTATTTTGCATGGTAAATTTGAGCCTAGGTAAATATTGAAGCCTTATTTAGATTTATAAAAAAAGCGGCTAAATAGCCGCTTTTTTTAGTTTAAAGAATAGCATTTAGCCACACTTAGAATCGCCACAGTTAAGACAGGTCATGCAACCGTCTAACAGGATAACTGCCTTTACACTGCATTTTTTACAAACTTCTGCGTTAGCAGGAAAATCACTTGGTTCTTCTTTTGCCGCAGCAGTGCCTTCGAATTCGGCACGCTTTTCATCCATGATTTTTTGCTGATGTTCAGGGATTTCAGTTTTTTTTAGCATACCAATTTTCTGAAGGTGATCTTCGATTGCCCAACCAATTTCTGCTACTAGTGAGGGCATGAATTTACCCCCAGGCTTAAAGTATCCACCTTGAGGGTCGAATACAGCTTTGAGTTCTTCCACTAGGAAGGTGCAGTCACCTCCTTTGCGAAATACTGCAGATACAACCCGAGTTAGGGCTACAATCCATTGAAAGTGGTCCATATTTTTTGAGTTAATAAATACTTCAAATGGACGACGTAATTCGTGATCAGTTCCTTCGTTTAGCACAATATCATTGATGGTTAGATACAGCGCATGATCCGATAGCGGCGTCTTGATTTTGTAAGTACTACCAGCAAGTGATTCAGGGCGCGATACTTTTTCATGCATCTGAATAATATTGCTTTCTTGCTCAACTGCAGGCACTTCTGCTGCCGGTTCATCCGAGACTACTTTGTAGCCCACGATCTTTTTGTCAATTTTCTTGCTCATGTTATTCCTCTTATCTGTCCTTTATAGGTTCTACCAAGTGTTTAGAACTTGCCGTAGTAACCTTCTTTAAGTGCGTCGAATAGGTTGGCGGCTGTATGAGTCTCGCCATCATATTCAATTTCTTCGTTTCCTTTGTACTCGACCGTTGAGCCAT
>CALKMW010000054.1 GCA_938092205.1 uncultured Pseudomonadales bacterium | reverse complement strand
TCGGAATCTTGATAATCTCGCGTGGGCTCAAGATAGGCGCCACAGCAAAATTTTGCCACCAAGCCCTGTTGCTCTGGGGACATATCTTGTTTTTTTACCCAATCCAAGTTGTTAGACACTGATAGCCTGGGTTGCTCTGTGTTGTCGCTAATCTTAGCGCTTTCAGGCTCAGAGGCTAGAGTCTCTGAATTCGCTGAAACAGACACAACGCATAAAAAAAACCATGCACAAAGGCACCGCTTTATCGTTAAAAGGCTATATTTCATTGGGTTGAGCAAAGTAATTCTCATCGATAATTCTATACGCACTTATTCTAACTGAAATACGCACAAAATTGATGATTCTATGTGAATTAAACCTAATCCATTTGCTACTATTATTATCTATACTTGAAAGATAATAGGTTGTTAGGGCTATAATGGAATTGCGTTTCCTATAAATTATTATTTCTATGCAAGATCAGCAGTTTTTTTCAAAATGGATTGAACGGTCGCTTCCCTCAACTGTTACGTCTTCGGGCTTATTGCAGCTTGATGCATTAGCAGGTGATGCAGGCTTTCGACGCTATTTTCGTGTCAACGCAAAACCTAGTGTTATCGCGGTAAATTCTCCACCTAAAAAAGAAAAGAATGCAGAATATGTTGGCCTCTCTTTATTTCTTCAATCTCAAGGGCTTATAACGCCAAAAATTCATGCGGTAAATTTCACTCATGGCTATATGCTGGTTGAAGATTTTGGCTGCACATTATTCAGCCAGCAACTTGAGTTAGTTGATCCTAACGGGCTTTATGATCAGGCCGAAACAGAATTGCTAAAGATTCAAACAGCGACAGAAAAAGCACCGGCTATTCCTCTTCATGATGATACTAAGATAGATCAAGAACTCGCCCTATTTGAACAATGGTTTTTAAATAGCTTACTCAATTATCAGCTTAATAAGGATGAAAGAGCCTTATTAGACAGTTTCTTTGCGACTATAAAAAGCATGGCAAAAGAACAGCCTCAAGTGATGATTCATGCAGACTATCACTCGCGTAATTTAATGATTATTGACCAGGGTAAGCTAGGTATCATAGATTTTCAGGATGCAATGCTAGGGGCTATTACCTATGATTTAGTCTCGTTGTTAAAAGACTGTTATGTTCGCTGGCCTGAAAACTGGGTTATAGAGAGAGCCTTAGGGTTTAAAAAGCGTTTGGAATCTAGGGCCTTGTTAACAGATATAGCCGATAGTCAGTTCCTTAAATGGTTTGACTTTATGGGTTTGCAGAGGCATATAAAGGTACTGGGCATATTTTCTCGATTAGCTCTTAGAGATTCAAAAAGAGGCTATTTAAAAGATATCCCTCTAGTTGCGCACTACTGTCTCGAGGCCTCCAGTAAATACCCACAGGCACAGGCATTTAATAGTTGGTTTAGACAACAAATTCTACCTTTGCTGGCTCAACAGTCTTGGTATTCGGATAAAGACTTATGAAAGCGATGATATTGGCTGCTGGCTATGGCAAAAGATTACAGCCTTTAACCAATAAAACGCCCAAGCCGTTACTAGCTGTCGCGGGCAAGCCATTATTGCAGCATCATATTGAGCGTTTAGCGGCAATAGGCATTACTGATCTGGTGATCAATACTTCATGGCTAGCGGAGCAAATAGAGACATACTTTGGCGACGGTTCGTGCTTTGGAGTAAATATTACATGGTCCAGAGAGCCGCAGCCGCTTGAGACTGGCGGAGGGCTTAATAAAGCATTGCCCTATTTGGGTGATCAGCCTTTCTTACTTATTAATGGGGATGTGTGGACTGATTTTTCATTTTTGTCGGCGCTTAACTATCAATTGCATGCCGATCACTGTGCTTGGTTGTTATTAGTGGAAAACCCGACGCATAATCTCGATGGTGATTTTGCACTTAGCGACAGCTTGATCAGTTACCAGTCGCAGAAAAAATTTACCTTTAGTGGTATTAGTATATTGAGGCCTCAATTAATTAGAGATTATGTTAGTAGAAACTCTGTAGATGAATGTTTTCCACTGCGGGATATCTTAAAGCCAGCGATTGAACAACAAACAGTAGTAGGCGCATTGCATACAGGTGAGTGGTGTGACGTTGGAACGGTTTCACGCTATGAAGAGCTTAACCAGCGGCTTGGTGGCCAACATAAACCATAAAATCTTAGGATAGATAATGATCTCAGTTACAGTTTACAGGGCCCTATTTTGGTTATTGCTAGCAGCTGTAGCTATTCTCTCTATGATGTCTTTAGACTCGCAGCAAACCATGTTTGTATGGCAGGATAAGATGCACCACATGGCGGCCTATGCGGTGCTATTTTGGTGTTTACTTGGCGGCTACGAAAAACAGAAAAACCTATGGCTCTTAGGTATTTTGTTGACCCTATTCAGTGGTTTGATTGAAGTAGCACAGTCTTATACCGGGTATCGCCAAGCAGAATTGATGGATTTGCTGGCGAATGCAGCAGGAATACTTTTAGCTGCTTTGCTGCATGTATTAATACGACGCTTTTAGCTATTGTTGTAACAGCGTTTTAATATTCTTTGGGTGTAGTGTTTGGCTGCCTGCAAAAGACAGTACCAAGGTGGTTATTTCATCCCATATATCAGCCTGGCGTAAACCCTTAACTCCACGATCAATGGCACCCGCTTGATGTAAAAGCATACGCAGGTGTGCGGGTGATAAACGACTTAAAGCTTTTCTGAAAATTGGGATGCGCTTATCCCATACCCCAGCACTTTTTAACGCCTTTTCTTTTGAATTGCCGAGTAGAATTTGATGGCTGGCCTTATTCAGTGTTCGTAATTCTCGGGTTATAGCCCATAATAGAGCAAGTGGTTCAGTGCCCTCATTTTCAAGGCCTCGCAATGCTTTAGCAGCTGACTGCGCGTCGCCCTCTAGTATTTTGTCGACAAAGGCGAACAGATTATAGCGGGCACTGTCAGCAACAACTGTGGACATAATATTCGCGTCCACTGTGCCTTCCAGTGACAGTAGCTTTAACTTATTAATTTCTTGCATGGCGGCTAAGAGATTGCCCTCAACCCGATCAGCTAGAATATCCACTGCCTCAGGACTGGCCTTTATGCCCGATTGGTCCAAACGCTGCTTGATCCAGCGTGGAAGTTGCTGAGGGCTTACTGGCCATACTTGGATATGCACGCCATGGGACACCAAGTTTTTCATCCACTTGCTTTGCGAAGCGGCTTTATCTAACTTGGGTAAAATAACCAGTATTAAATTGCTGTCATTGAGATTTTCGCAAAGCTCACATATGGCCTTGCTGCCTTTATCGCCGGGTTTTCCGCTGGCAATTCGCAGCTCGAGTATTTTTTTCTCGGCAAAAAGTGAAAGTGCATTGGTTTCATTAAATACATGATTCCAGTCGAATCGGGCATCAATATCAAAGATTTCCCTCTCGGTAAATTCGAGTTTCCGAGCAGCGCTTCTAATGTGATCTGCGGCTTCTTGGGTTAATAGTGGCTCATCGCCACTGATTATAAAGATGGGGGACAGTTGTTTGCTTTGCAGGCTATTTTGCAAATGAGAATGTAATTGCTCAGGTTTAACGTTCACTATTGACCTGTAACGCTATCAGATACCTCGCCTAGGCGATGTATGATTTGTCTGACAATTTTTGCGCGTAAATTATTCTGCAGAATGATTTCCTCATTATGGGAGGCTAAGACATCCTGTTCATTGAAATTATAGGTGCTTTCGGCCGCCGCTTTAGTTGCAGGGGCAACCTCTGTGCCTGAGGCGTCAAGAATAATATAATCAACGGCCTGATATATCTGGTACTGTGCTGCGCGAGCACTTGCATTGCGTGCACTTACACGCCGTGATTGGGTTGCATCTATAATTCTTATTTGGAAGCTGGCCTTATCTGTGGCGCCAACAAGCAGTACATTATTGGCTTTCAATTCACGCTTTAGCTCAATGCCAATACTACTTTGAGATTCAGGATAGCTGACAGAAACAGTGCCCAAATTAATGCCAAGCAAGGAGTTATCTCGCAACTGCCAGCCACATGAGCTAAGGACTAAAAAGACCCATGCTAGATTAATTAGCCGCCATTTTTTTGCCATTATTTAGACCTTTGAATTAGAACTTTCCATTAGTTGGCTACAATATTAACCAATCTTCCAGGAACCACAATCACTTTTCTTACAGTATTGCCCTCAATAAAACGCTGAGCATTTGGCTCCTTAAGTGCAATCTGTTCTATTTCTTCTTTGGACTCATCGACTGCAACCTGAATTTTCCCGCGCACCTTGCCATTCACCTGAACAACTAACTCAATAGAGCTTTGTACCAGTGCTGATTTATCCACCAGTGGCCAAGAGGCGTCTGCAATACTGTTTTGGTTGCCCAATTTATGCCATAGGCTATGACAAATATGCGGCACTATAGGTGCTAGTAGCAAAATAGCAGAGGTGAGAGCCTCATGTTTTACTGCAATACTTTGAGCGTCATTGTCAGACAGTTGTGAAATATCATTTAATAATTCCATAACAGCAGCAATCGCGGTGTTAAAGGTATAGCGGCGACCAAAATCATCGCTTACCTTTTCAATGGTTTGATGGGTTTTGCGGCGTAGATTCTTTTGTTGATCACTAAGGTTATCAGGCTTAAGAGGCGGTATCTCTGCTAGCTCACTGTGGGCTGTAACTGCCAGCCATAAGCGGCGCAAAAATCTATGTGCGCCAGAAACACCATCGTCACTCCACTCAAGAGTTTGCTCTGGGGGTGCTGCAAACATAGTAAATAATCGAACCGTATCGGCGCCATGCTTTTCAATAGCAGACTGAGGATCGATGCCATTATTTTTTGATTTAGACATTTTAATCGTGCCGCCACTCTGGACTTCCTCTCCCGAGGTGCGGTCAATAGCTTTAATCATTCGTCCTTTGCTATCGCGCTCGACATCAATATTATTCGGGGATAGCCACTCTTTGCGGCCATCCTTTTCAGAGTAAAAAGATTCGGCTAAAACCATACCCTGGCAAAGCAGACGCTTAAACGGCTCATCACTATTTACAAAACCTTCATCCCGCAGAAGTTTGTGAAAAAATCGTGAATATAAAAGATGCAAAATAGCATGTTCAATGCCACCGACATATTGATCAACCGGTAGCCAGTAATTGGCCCGATCGGGATTTAGCATGGTGTCTTTTTCATCAGGACAGGTGAAGCGCGCGTAGTACCAAGATGACTCCATAAACGTATCAAAGGTATCCGTTTCGTGTTCTACAGGTTGACCGTCTAATACTGCCTTGCGCCATTCAGGGTCTGCTTTGATAGGTGATTGAATGCCATCCATTTCAACATCTTCAGGCAAAAGTACCGGGAGTTTTTCAAGAGGAACGGGGATATCATTGCCATCCCCAAGGTTAAACATTGGGATAGGTGAGCCCCAATAACGCTGTCGGCTTACACCCCAGTCGCGAAGTCTAAAATTGGTTGTTATTGAGCCAAGATTTTTATCTTTTAATGCAGCCGCTATAGCATCAAACGCCTGATCAAACTCAAGTCCATCAAACTCTGCTGAATTGATTAAGGTGCCTTTGTCGGTAAAGGCTTGCTGGGTTAAATCACAGTCTTCGCCATTACTTGGCGCGATTACCTGTTTAATCGGCAATTGATATTTTTGCGCAAACTCATAATCTCGCTGATCATGTGCAGGTACAGCCATAACTGCGCCAGAACCATAATCCATCAATACATAGTTGCCTACCCAGACAGGTATTTCTTTGCCAGTCAGCGGGTGTATAGCGTTAATACCAGTGGCTACACCGGCTTTTTCAAGTGTCGCCATTTCCGCTTCAGATACTTGTTGCGATTGGCAGCTTTCAATAAATTTAGCTAACTCAGGGTTAGTTTTTGCAATTTCTAAGGCAATCGGATGTTGGGGGGCTAGGCTTACATAGGTAACGCCCATTAGTGTATCTGGTCGAGTGGTATAGACCTCGAAACTTTGGTGGCTATCAATGGCTTCTTTTAATGTGAAGCTCATAGTGATGCCGCGACTTTTGCCAATCCAGTTGCGCTGCATGGTTTTGACTTGTTCTGGCCAGTGCTCAAGCTGGTCTAAATCGTTGAGTAATTGGTCAGCATAGTCGGTAATGCGAATAAACCACTGGGGTATTTCTTTGCGCTCAACCACAGTGCCGCAACGCCAGCAGCCGCCATCAATAACCTGTTCATTGGCAAGTACGGTAGCATCGTGCGGACACCAGTTTACGGCGCTTGTTTTTTTGTATACCAAACCTTTTTCATACAGGCGTGTAAAGAACCATTGCTCCCACTTGTAGTAGTCTGGTTGGCAGGTAGCAAGCTCTCGTGACCAGTCGATTCCAAAGCCCAGCGATTTAAGCTGAGTCTTCATATAGGCTATATTTTCAAGTGTCCATTTAGCGGGGGCGGTTTTATTTTGAATGGCTGCATTTTCAGCGGGAAGACCAAATGCATCCCAACCCATAGGGTGTAGTACATTTTTACCCTGCATTTTTTGATAGCGCGCGATTACATCGGTAATGGTGTAGTTGCGCACATGCCCCATATGTAATTTTCCACTGGGATACGGGAACATAGCTAGGCAATAATATTTTTCTTTATCGGCGTCTTCGCTGACTTCGAAAGTTTTATTCTCAGACCAAAAAGTCTGCGCCTCTTGTTCTACTATAGCCGGGTCATATTGCTGTTCTTGGGTCATTGGGCTCACTGCTAATACAAAGTTGATTTTCAGTGGCGAATTATAGGCCAACCAACGCCGCTCTAACAGCGATTAAATAGAGCGATGTAATTTTAACGTATATATATTTTATCCGCCCGAAGGAGGTGTAACTTTAGGAATGCCCAGTTTCTCAAAGTTAGCCATCATATCTTCAGCAGAGGTTGCAGCATTGATATTCTGATCAACCATCAAAATTTTGCCTTCCTTACTGATGTATATAGTATGCCTTTTAGAAAAAAGATTGAGGGTTAATACATCGTATGCTCGTGCAACCTCTTTTGTGGGATCACTTAGCAACGGAAAGTCAGCTTTGGTGGATTCGGCAAAGGCGATATTTTTCTCAAGTGGATCGACGCTAGCCATAAAGTAAGAAACATCAAATTGTTTTAGCAAGGCGCTATTCTCAGCCAATGACTTACACTCAATGGTGCAACCTGAGGTGAAGGCCCGCGGATACCAGGCTATTACCACAGCTTGCTTGCCTTTGAACTGCTCTAAGCTATAAGTCTTTCCGTCGGAGGCTTGCAAAGAAAAATCTGGGGCCGTATCTCCAACTTCAAGGGCGATAGATGTGCCAGAAAAGAGAAGAGCTAGGGCTGCAATGCTTCGAGTGATGGTTTTCATTTAAATCTCCTGATACTTTGTTCGCAATCGATGTAGTCCAAGCGTTAATACAATTAAAAGACTAAAGATTATTACAGGCCAGCTTGAGTACCTTGAGAATGGCGTACTCCCAGTGTGCGGACTAACTTTTCCGGTTAAAACCCCTGTAGTAAATTGATCTAATTTAGTTGTAATTTGCCCTCGATGATCAACTAACGCGGTAATCCCGTTGTTAGTGCCACGCATAACAGGCTTAGCATTTTCAATTGCCCGCATTTTCGCCATTTGCATATGTTGAGAGGGGGCGATGGAATCGCCAAACCAGGCATCGTTGCTCACAGTTAATAATATATTGCTGTTACGTGAATTTTTGGCAACCAGATCTGGGTATGCAATTTCGTAGCAGATAGCGGTGGAAATTTTCTGCCCCGCAGCGGTTAATAGTGGCTGGTTTTTATTGCCCAATGAAAATGATGACATGGGTAAATTAAAAAAGTTATTAAG
>CALKMW010000053.1 GCA_938092205.1 uncultured Pseudomonadales bacterium | reverse complement strand
GGGACCCGCTAGATATTAGCGATTCTAAGGGCAGAAATGATGCATATAATAGATTCACCCCAAAAGTCTATTCAAGAGCGCTTAGAGCGCAAAATACAGAAGATTTAACCCAATATTTAAGTTTTCTCAGTGGTGAGCTTCTAGGTAACCAGAATAACAATCACGAAGACTATCGTTCAGCGTGTATTATTATGTTGATTAAAAAATATTACTTATCAAATGTTATCTAACTGAAAGAGCTGCCGATATTAATCTATGGCAGCTCTATGAGTGTTTGAAGCTATAACATGTATAGAACACCAAGCAGACCGACAATGGTTAATACAACAGTGTAGGGTAGAGCCATAATCACCATGCGCATGTAAGAAAGCCCAATTAGAGGGGCTAGTGCTGATGTAAGTAAGAATAGGAATGCCGCCTGACCATTTGGCGTTGCTACACTAGGTAAGTTTGTTCCAGTATTGATGGCAATTACTAGCTTATCAAAATGATCCCGATCAATAATGCCAGCATCGAGTGCAGCTTTAACCTCATTTATATAGACAGTAGCAACAAATACATTGTCACTAATTGCCGAGAGTAAACCATTGGCTAAAAAGAAAACCCCAGGCTGTGAAGCTGGGTCCATAGCTAATACCCAGGTTATAACCGGTGAGAATAGATGCTGTTCGTGGATTACTGCCACAATGGCAAAAAATACAACCAGTAGCGCAGTAAAGGGTAGGGCTTCTTCAAATGCCTTACCTATTTGATGCTCTTCGGTAACACCATTAAATGCAGTTAAAAGCACTATGATCATAAGGCCTATAAGACCGACCGGAGCCCAGTGAAAAGCCAGAGCAAGAACTAGAATCAGCGCAACAATAGCTTGGGTGATAAGAATGGCTACCTGTTCCTTAGTGCGGTTCTGTTCATCTTCTTCACTAAATTGAGTCAAAACCTCTCTAACAGCATTGGGAAGCTGTGCACCATAGCCGAGTATTTTAGTTTTTTCTAGCAATATACAGCAGAGCAAACCGCATACAAAAACAGGCATAGTTACTGGGGCCATACGCATAAAGAATTCAATAAATTGCCAGCCGGCTTTTTCAGCAATTAACAGGTTTTGTGGCTCCCCAACTACGGTTGTTACACCACCTAGTGCGGTACCCACAGCACCGTGCATTATTAGGCTTCGCAAAAACGCTTTAAATTGTTCTAAGTTTTCACTATTGGATTGGATAACAGTGCTGTTATCAAGATGATTATGGCTAGCATCCGTTGATGCCTTGCCAGAGGCTACACGATGATAGACCGAGTAGAAGCCTACAGCCACGGTGATAAGTACCGCTGTAACAGTCAGTGCATCTAAAAATGCTGATAAAAAAGCACCGGAAAAGCAAAATAGAAAAGAAAGGGTAGTTTTTGAGCGAACATTAAGCAGTATCTTGGTAAAGGTGTACAGTAGCATGTCGCGCATAAAATAAATGCCGGCAACCATAAACATCAATAATAAGATGACCTGAAAATTTGCTACTGTTTCCTGATAAACACTCTCTGGACTTGCTAAGCCGAGCAATATAGCTTCTATGGCAATTAAGCCGCCAGGCTGAAGTGGATAACATTTCAGTGCCATAGCCAAAGTAAGGATAAATTGAGCAATAAGCACCCAGCCTAAAATAAACGGTGTAGTAACCATCAGCAAAATAGGATTAATCACCAAGAAGGCGATAATAGTTTTTTGGTACCAGCTAGGTGAGTTGCCTAAGAAATTCTTTTGAAATGCTTGCGCTAGTGTTGCCGTCATATTTCTATCCTTTGTATGCCAGATTACTATGGCGAAATGGAGGCTGAATTAAATTATCTATACGTTGTTTTTTGATAGCATAGATTGCTCTAATTGAGAAAGCGCAAACCTTAGCTTCACAGGGGTTGCATTGCAACTAAAACAATGAAGTTTAGTATTAAATGTCTTTCCTCTATTGCTTTGATGAGGATTGTTCCAATATCAAATTGGTCTATAATCCATCTCAGTGAAATTTATTTACATTGGTGTATTGTTTAATTGCATCATCCACCCCTCATTACACGCAAAATAGGGAGTTTAGTTTGGAATTTTTAGCAGAATATGGTTTGTTTCTTGCCAAGACAGTCACCGCGATTGTTGGATTTGGCATCCTAGTTGCTATAGCTACCGGTGCAAGCCAAAAAAGTCGACAGAGTGGTGATAAGGGTCAATTAGAGATAAATCCTCTTAATGATAAATATGATGACATTAGTGAATCAATGTCTATGGCTCTATTGGATCCAGCGGCTCAAAAAGCTGAAGCCAAAAAGCTGCGTAAAGCGCAAAAGAAAAAAGATAAGTTACAACGTAAAAATACCCAGTCTGAACCAACCGATAAAAAACGTGTTTTTGTCCTAAAGTTTAACGGCAATGTGAGTGCCTCAGCCGTGACCAATATGCGCGAGGAGGTTACTGCCATATTAACTCAGGCAACTGCAAATGATGAGGTGGTTGTTAAGCTTGAGAGTTCTGGGGGTATGGTGCATAGCTATGGCTTGGCCAGTAGTCAGTTGGACCGCCTGCGCAAGCAGAGTATTCCGATTACTATTTGTGTCGATAAGGTTGCTGCTAGCGGTGGCTATATGATGGCTTGTGTTGGCGATAAGATACTGGCAGCACCATTTGCTGTTATCGGCTCTATTGGTGTAGTGGCTCAGTTACCTAATTTCCATAGACTGCTTAAAAAGAATGACGTTGATTTTGAATTATTAACAGCAGGTGAGCACAAAAGAACTCTTACTATTTTTGGCGAAAATACTGAGCAGGGTCGCGAGAAATTTATTGAAGATCTTCAAGATACTCATCAATTATTTAAATCCTATGTGGCTGAACGTCGCCCGCAAATTGATATTGATAAAGTAGCAACAGGGGAAGTTTGGTTTGGATCTCGAGCGCTAGATTTAGCGTTAGTCGATGAGCTTATGACCAGTGATGAATATTTGACGCTTTGCGCAAAGCAATCTAAGGTCTATGAAATTAACTATGTACAAAAAAAGAAACTGCCACAACGTTTGGGCATTGCCGCTGAAGAAAGCGCAGACAGACTTCTTGTGAAATGGTGGGGACGCCTCACCAATAGTTCAAATATCTATAAGTAGCTTTAGTCTCTGCGCAATCGCTCACTGACGGCGATTGGGTTTGGAAAGTTAAAGACTACAATATAGCTTGATATTAAGAAGGTAATGATGGCTGTTGCTTGAATTAGGTGTGACGCATCATTACCAATTAATTGGGTGCTAAATGCCATATAAGCTATTAGTAGAGAAAACTCACTGTTTTGCCCTAATCTAAATCCAATATCCCATGAAAGACTGTTGTTTTCGCTTTGAGAGCGCAATAAATATCGGTATACCACCGGCTTAAGCGATAACATTACCAGTGCTAGTAAAATGGCTGGAATAGCTATTGAGGGCAGCAGGGAAAGGTCAAATCCACCACCTAGTGAGAAGAAAAACAGTATTAAAAAGAAGTCTCTTAGGGGTTTAAGATTTAGAGCAATATACTGAGCAATTGGACTAGTTGCTAAAGATATACCGGCAATAAAAGCGCCAATTTCTTTGGATAGCCCGATAACTTCTGCGAGCTCGGCAACACCCAAACACCAGCCAATAGTGAGTAAAAAGATATACTCACCTATACGATCAAAGCGGGTGAATAAAGGTTGTAGAAGATAGCGTACCAAAAACATCGAACAGGCAACTAATGCTGGCAGCGCCACGATACTTATGGCGAGGCTGGACATGCCATTTTCACTTGAGCTTGCTGATAACAGTATCAGTAATACTGCAATAGCCAGAAAATCTTGCATTAATAGCATGCCAACCATTAGCTCACCTGAATGCTTATGGTGGAGGGCTGTTGTGGGTAATAGTTTAATCCCAATAATGGTGCTGGAAAACATCATAGCGGCACCAATAATGGCACACTCAAGCAGGTTAAAATTAAAACTATATGCTATGCCAAAGCCAATTAGACCAAATAAGAGAGAGCTAATAAGGGTGATATGCGCCACCTGCTTTAATACCTTAAGCAGTGATTGAGGCTGCATATCTAAGCCGAGAAGAAAGAGTAAGAAGACAATACCTATAGATGATATCTGCGCGATAAGCTCGACATCTGAGACCCAGCCAAGACCAAACGGCCCCAGAAGTGCGCCAAGGGCTATGTAGGCAACTAAAAGCGGTTGACGGCCAAAAAGCGCTAGCGATGCAAGCAGGGCGCCGCCAGTAAAAATAAGAAAAAAGATAAAAACAACGTGCTGATCCATGGGTTAAACCTGCTTGTTGATTAAACTAATAAGATAATTATCGTCTTCTGAATAGTGGTTTTTCTTGGTCGGCGCTCACTTGGTAGGTTTCTGAAAAGTCCTCAAGTGACTTAGCCGCTTCGGATAAATCTGTATCCTCAGAAAATTTAAAGGCATTAAAACCACAGCGACTTAGTAAATATAACTGATCGCGCATAAAACCACCAACTGCACGTATTTCTCCATTGAAGTTATAGCGCTCACGGAGTAATGTTGCCAGTGAAAAGCCACGACCATCAGCAAATTTGGGGAAATTGATAGCTATAAGCGGAAGCTTAAGTAAGGGCTCGATAATATCTTCTATTTCAGCATCACCCTCAATAACGACACCAATCTGGCCACTGTGGGATTCTAACTGTTTAGAGAAAGTTTGCCACTGACTATAGGTTAGGAGTATATCTCCGTCAGGGAGGGACTGAGAATCTGTATCTACAAGAGTCCAAGCATCATCAATAACACGTTTGTCTTTAAGTAGCTGGGGCATATACTCTTTCCTTAAACTTTTCGATACCAATGCGCTGATAGGTGTTTAAAAAGCTCTCATCCGCAATACGATTTTCTACATACACATCTAATAATTTTTCAATGCCATCAGTTATCTGGTCGCGTGATAAAGAAGGTCCAAGCACCTTGCCTAGTGAAGCGTTTTTATTAGCACTACCACCGAGTTGAATTTGATACCATTCTTTGCCTTTCTTATCGACACCAAGAATACCAATATGGCCAATATGATGGTGTCCACAGGCATTCATGCAGCCAGAGATATTTAACTCAAGATCACCTAAGTCATACACATAGTCGAGGTCAGAAAACTTGCGTTGAATTGCTTCTGCAACAGGGATGGATTTAGCATTTGCTAGGGAGCAATAGTCACCGCCAGGGCAGCAAATCATATCGTTAATGGTACCGATATTCGGTGTTGCCAAGCCAGATTCTTTAGCCTGTTGCCAAAGTTCAAATAGATCTGATTCGATAACATCGGTAAGTACAACATTTTGGTTGTGAGTCGCTCTTAACTCGCCAAATGAATAGCGGTCAGCTAAATCAGCAATTGTTTCTAGCTGTTTATCAGTTACATCACCTGGAGCTACACCAGCGGGCTTTAATGAAAGGGTAACAGATCGATAACCAGACTGTTTTTGCAATTCTGTATTGCGGTCTAGCCAACGACTAAATGCAATATTGCTATCGGCTGTGGCAGCTAATTTATTTGCAGAATCAGCGCCATCTATTACTTTATATTCTGGTAAAGGGAAGAAGCTTTTAACTCTCGCAAATTCACTATCAGTCAGAGTAGAGGGGCCGTCTTTAATATGTTCCCATTCTTCTTCCACGCGCTGTGCAAAGACTTCAGGAGTCCAGGCTTTAACCAGTATCTTAATGCGCGCCTTATATTTGTTATCACGGTTACCAAAGCGATTGTAAACACGAAGAATGGCATCTAAATAGGATAATAGATGTTGTTTGGGCAAGAATTTTCTGATTGATGAGCCAATAATCGGTGTTCTACCAAGGCCGCCGCCAACAAATACTTCGAAGCCTAGCTCTCCGTCATCATTCTTAACCAGTTGGAGGCCTATATCATGTAATAAAAATGCAGCGCGGTCTTCATTTGAGCCACAAACGGCTATTTTGAATTTTCGTGGTAAAAAAGCAAATTCGGGGTGAAGGGTCGACCACTGGCGAATAAGTTCACACCAGGGGCGTGGGTCTTCAATTTCATCCTTGGCGACACCGGCAAATTGATCGGTAGTGGTGTTACGAATACAGTTGCCACTTGTTTGGATGGCATGCATTTCTACTTCAGCTAATTCCGCTAAAATATCGGGCACTTCTTCTAGTGCAGGCCAATTAAGTTGAATATTTTGGCGGGTAGTGAAATGAACATAGCCTTTATCATAAACACGGGAAATATGAGCTAATTTTCGCACCTGTGCGCTTGAAAGCATGCCGTAGGGGACAGCAATACGCAGCATTGGAGCCAATCGCTGGACGTACAGTCCATTTTGCAGGCGTAATGGAAGAAACTCTTCATCTGCAATTTCACCGGCTAGATAGCGTTGTGTTTGGTCTCTAAACTGTTCAACGCGCTCATTGACAATTTTATGGTCGTAATTATCGTATCTATACATTTAAAACAACTTTAAAGGCATTAATTATTAGAAAGAGCGCAATGATACAGATTGAAACAGTGGTTTTGAATTAATATTTCCCTATATGGCTCAAATTAAAAGGAATAAAGTCAATTTGTTAACTAGTGGGGCGGTTTGGCAAGACAGCTTGGTAAATGCTTGTTAAAATGCCGGCCGATAAATTTATAACCACTTTTTAGCAACTTTTCTAATAAGGTATCCTAATGACTGATGTAAATAAACAAAATGATGGTGATGGCAAGGCTGATGCAATTGCTGCTATAGCTGTTGTGTTAATTATTGTAACTGGTGTTATTTACTGGTTAACAAGCGTATAAAACTCCTATATGCCTCAAGACCCTAATTTTATCTCTAGTAACGACGCAACGGCTTTGGTTCAAGACTACCTCAACAAGGTGTCTATTGAAGAGCCATTGTCTGATCATCAACTACTATTGATTCGTCAGCAAATTAAGCAGCTTTTAGTCAAAAAGAATGCTGTTATTGTTGCTCACTACTATACCGACCCACTTATTCAGGCATTAGCTGAAGAAACTGGTGGCGTTGTGGCTGACTCCCTTGAAATGGCTCGCTTTGGTAGCAGGCATAGTGCTGAGACTCTAATTGTCGCCGGGGTTAAATTTATGGGTGAAACGGCAAAAATTTTAACACCCAATAAAAAAGTATTGATGCCAACACTAGAGGCAACCTGCTCATTAGATATTGGATGTCCAGCCGATCAATTTAATGCTTTTTGTGATCAGCACCCAGACCGCACAGTTGTGGTCTATGCCAATACTTCTGCTGAAGTGAAGGCACGGGCTGATTGGGTTGTAACTTCCAGTATTGCGGTTGATGTGGTTGAGCATTTAGACTCATTAGGTGAGAAAATCATCTGGGCGCCAGATAAGTACCTCGGAGCCTATGTTGAAAAACAAACCGGCGCTGATATGTTGATGTGGAATGGCAGCTGTATTGTTCACGAAGAGTTTAAAGCTAAGGGAATAATCGATCTAAAACAGGTATATAAAGATAGTGCCGTATTAGTTCACCCAGAATCGCCACAGTCTGTGGTTGATATAGCTGATGTAGTTGGATCGACTTCACAGTTAATTGCAGCGGCTAAAAGTCTGCCGCAACAGCGTCTGATTGTGGCGACAGATCAGGGTATCTTTTATAAGATGCAGCAGGCAGTTCCAGATAAGGAGCTAATTATAGCCCCTACAGGTGGTAGCGGGGCTACCTGTCGAAGTTGTGCAAATTGTCCATGGATGGGAATGAATAGCCTAAAAAATCTTCTTCACTGTCTTGAGTCGGGTAGCGGTGAAATTAGCGTTGAATCTACTGTTGCTGGATTAGCTACAACGGCTTTGGACAGAATGCTGGATTTTAAAAAAACTACCTAGAGTTTTTTTAATTCTGCTTCCATTTCAGTTATTTCCAGTAAGCGCTGTTTTACTATGGCCAACTGTTTTACATCCTTGTGCAATAGTTTCTCAGCAAATTTTAGTTGTCTTTGGGCATTTTCTAGGGCGCCAATTAAAATAAAATATTCCGCTCTGGCTGCATGTACGCCAGCAATATCACCCGCCAGACCACGCACCTCTGCCAATTGATACCATATATTGGGATCCTCGGGTCTTTGACGGCTTAAAAGGGTTAAAGCTCTAGCCGACTGTTGATAACGATGTGATTTCCATAGTACGTCTGCATAGAGCATCATTAGTGGATAATTGTTTGGATTAAGTGCAAATTGAATGTCGAGTTTTTTTAGCGCCTTTTGATAATCACCGGCTGCAATATCTATCTCAATATCAGTATATACATAGGGTGCATAGCTATCTTCTTGGTCTAAAAGTGGGGATATATATTGCTTGGCTAGGCTATGATTGCCTGCATTAGCATGAGATATTGCAAGACCGTAGGTGTATGCGTTTTTATGGCGCACATTGGTTGTTAGTTTTTGTTTAAAATATTTTACCGAATAGCTGGCGTTATCATGCTGTAAAACCTGTGCTCTGGCTTGCATAATATAAAAGTCAAAATTATCTCTATATTCATTATCTTGATACTTTAATGTTCTTGATTTTGTATCCGAGACTCGACGCTCAGTCATAGGGTGAGTTAACAAAAACTCGGGTAATCGACCTCCTTTATAGCGAGTAATAGCCATCATTTTTTCAAGCATCTCGGCTGAGGCTTTTGGGTCTCGACCAGACCTTTCCATGATTTTTATACCTTGACGATCCGCTTCTTTTTCGTTGCTTCTGCTGTAACGTAACTGTTGATCTGTAGCGATTGCTTGCGTTGCTGAAAGAGTAGCCATGCCAGCATCAGCACCTGCTTTTGAGCTTACAATAATTGTGGCTAGAAGGCCGGCCAAAGCAATGGCCGAGTTGCTTCTGTTTGCTTCTAGGCTTCTTGCATAATGACGTTGGCTCAGATGTGCCAATTCATGACTGATAATGGATGCCAGTTGATCCTCATTGTCAGCATGGGTAAAAATACCGGTATGAACACCAATTATTCCACCTGGTACGGCAAAAGCATTGATGTTGGGGTTGTTTATCAATACCAATGTTAGTCTTCTATCTGCAAGCTCACTATGAGTAACTAAATCAAAGGCTAACTGTTCTAAATATTGTTGAAAGAGCGGATCGTCATGTTGTTTTACATGTCGTCGAAATGATTGAAGCCATGCTTTTCCAAGTTTATATTCTTGATTGTTCGACACTATGCCTGAGCTGCTATCGCCAAGCATAGGTAGTTTTATATCGGCAGCTAAAGTGCTACAAATTGATAGCAAAAGTGATAATGTGATTAATACTTTTATCCAGTATGCATGGCCTAATAATTTTAGAGATTGATTTGGCATGTACCAGCTTATTGTTCGAATGTATTAATTAAGTCGATAACCTATTAGTTGTTAGTTTCGACAATGAAAAAACAGATTGGTTTCATCAGTGATATCTGTATCATCTGATAATAATATGCCATATTGGTGATTTAAACTTCTATTTTATTCGCGGAGTCGTTATGAAGAAGGTATTACAAAGATGGATGGCGCAATATTTTGGCACTGAAGAGGCAGTTTTGCTCAGTGTATTTGTTGTTGCCGCTATCATTATTCTTGCAACTCTAGGTGATGTTTTAGGGCCGGTTATTGCGGCATTGGTATTTGCCTTTTTACTGCAGGGCCTTGTTAATAGCCTGCAAAAATATGGCTTTTCGAAAATAGTAGCGGTTGTATCTACCTATATACTTTTTTTAGTGACATTTATTACTGTATTAGTTGTATTGATCCCAATAATTGGTCGACAAACATCACTCCTTCTTAAAGAGCTGCCAAATATGGTCAGCCAGTTAAAGATACTGTTAAGTTCATTGCCGGAAAAGGCTGCAGAGTATATAGGCCCAGAGCAAATTCAGCTTGTTGTGGCACGTGTTTCAGAAGAAGTTGCCAATTTGGCCGAGCAGCTTCTAAGCCTTTCAATAAGTAGCTTTCCAAGCATTCTAGCTATTATGATTTATCTTTTTTTAGTGCCTCTGTTGGTATTTTTTATGCTTAAAGATAAAGATATTCTTCTCAATTTCATATCAAATATGTTGCCAAAAGAACGCCGAGTAATGACGGTTATATGGGATGAAATGGACATTCAGTTTGCTAACTATATTCGCGGTAAAGCTATCGAAATACTGATTGTCGGTGTGGTTTCATTTATAGCCTTTTTGTCCTTGGACCTTAAGTATGCTGCGCTTTTAGCATCGCTGGTTGGCCTTTCTGTTTTAATTCCATACATTGGGGCAACATTGGTAACGATTCCCGTGTTACTTGTGGGATACCTTCAGTGGGGTCTTAGTAATGATTTTGCATGGCTAGTTGGGCTGTATGCCATCATTCAAATTATTGATGGTAATGTTTTGGTGCCGCTGTTGTTTTCTGAGGTTGTAAACCTTCATCCTGTTGCTATAGTAATAGCAGTGCTTATTTTTGGTGGAATATGGGGCTTCTGGGGTCTGTTTTTTGCTATCCCTCTAGCCACTTTGGTTAAGGCCATTTACAACGCTTGGCCAAGAACAGCAGTATAGCTAGATTAATATGAGTAAAAATATAATAGGTAACAGTTGAAAAGATTTATGAAAATACGGATATTGCGCGAAATCTTTTACTTCAAACAACCTTTTGCTTTATTAATTTGCCTGTTCATTATGGGCTCCTGTAGCCCTGGTTATTTTAATCCTTATTCATCGCTTCATTCTGAACCGGTGGTTAAAAGTGCTAATGACCAGCGTCAGTACCGACGGGTTACTTTGCCTAATAACCTAGACGTATTGCTTATCTCAGACCCAGCCACTGATAAAGCCGCCGCAGCTCTAGATCTTTATGTAGGTAGCTATCAAAATCCTATTGAGCGTCAGGGTTTGGCTCACTTTTTAGAACATATGTTATTTCTGGGAACCAAGCAATACCCAGAACCTGGCGCTTACCAAGCATTTATTAGTGAGCATGGCGGTAGTCACAATGCCAGTACCGGGCTAGAGCATACCAACTACTTCTTTGACGTTAATGCTGACAATCTTAGCGATGCCTTAGATCGATTTGCCCCATTTTTTACCGATCCACTGTTTGATGCCGGCTATGTCGACAGGGAGCGAAACGCTGTCGAATCTGAGTATCAATTAAAATACAAGAAGGACAGCAGAAGGCAGTGGGATGTGCTTAGAGAGATAGCAAACCCTAAGCACCCGCTAGCCAAATTCAATGTTGGCAATCTTGATACATTAGCTAGCACAGAGCGCTCTGATGTGCGCGCTGATCTTGTTGATTTCTATAATAAGTATTACTCAGCCAATTTAATGACTCTGGTCTTGCTTGGCAAAGAATCATTAGATGAGCTGCATTCTATGGCTTATGATAAATTCTCTTTGATAGAGAATAAGCAAGTTGAGATAAAAAATTACCAGGCGCCTTATTTTCATCCTTCAGAGCTGCCGTTACAGGTAAACGTAAGTCCACTTAAGGATACTCGTGAGCTCGGTCTTCTTTTTGAGGTTCCAAACCTAAGTTCGCACTGGGCATCAAAGCCGGCACAATATTTAGCGTCTATGATTGGTTATGAAGGGCAGGGTAGCCTGTTGCAGTCACTTAAAAGAAAGGGCTGGGCTACTGCTTTATCCGCTGGCTTGGTGCTAGAAGATCGTTCCGCTGGTCTATTTTCAATTGATATTAGTCTTACTCCAGCAGGCGATAGTGCACGTGATCAGGTGCTAGTAGAGCTTTTTGCTTGGATAAACTTGATTAGAGAGCAGGGTATTGAAGAGTGGCGTCAGCGTGAGTTTCAGGCTATGGGTGATATAGCTTTTAAGTTTGCAGAAAAACAAAAGCCTGCAGCCTATGTCACCTCAATAGCCAGAGCCATGCATCAATCAAGCGGCGCTGAGGTGTTGCGTGCGCCCTATGTGTTCAGTAAGTTTGACGCTGAGGTTGTTGAAAAATTTGCTGATAAGCTAAAACCTAGCAATATGCTGCTTTTTGTTGTGTCTGCCGATGCGGAAGTCATAAATACTTCAATGTTTTATCATACACCGTATCAATCTCAATCCTTAGATAGTAGTTATATTAAAGCTATAGAAACCGGTGATTCCGCCTTTAGTCTCAGCCTTTCGGGTCAAAACCCCTTTATACCCAAGGCGCTAAATTTAATTGATTCGTCACGTCAAATACCCGTTATTTATACCGATAAGCCCGGCTTAAAGGTCTGGTATCTACCTAATACAGATTTTGGTATTCCTAAGACCCAACTATCTGTTTCCTTAAGGAGTAATAAGGTTGCCGATTTAAAGGGTTTATCTAACGCCAAGCTATATGTCGCCTATGTTGTAGATCAGCTAAATGATGCGCTTTATCCTGCGTTGATGGCTGGCCTTAATTACGATATTGCCGCAAGTGA
>CALKMW010000052.1 GCA_938092205.1 uncultured Pseudomonadales bacterium | reverse complement strand
GCCGCTGCGAACCATAGAATCAGGTCAGCATTGGCAGTTTATGGTTCGATTACGCAAGCCCAGAGGTCTATTAAATTTAGGTGGTTTTGATTACCAGGCGTGGCTGTTTGAAAATGCTATTTCCGCCACAGGGTACATTGTTGAATCACCGTTAAATCAACCCTTAGCCAATTTATACTGCTCACCGGCATGTCATATATATAGGTATATAAATACCTTGCGTAGCGAAATAGGGCAGGCTATTGGATCATCTGATTTAGATATTCAAAGTAAAGCATTTATTGCTGCTTTGACTATTGGCGATAAGCAGGGTTTGAAAGAGTGGAGAGTTGATCTAGCCCGCTATGGCATTATTCATCTTATGGTTATTTCTGGTCTTCATATAGGCTTGGTAGCCACTTTGGGATATTGGCTTGGCTGCTTTGTTTCGCGGATATTCTTGTTTGCTGTTACCTATTTTTCGTTAAGAGGGTTGGCGACAAAATTTTTTCTTTTAATACCTTCATTATTGTCTTTATTAACTGCTAGTGCCTATAGTTTGTTGGCTGGCTTTACTTTGCCCACTCAGCGAGCTTTGGTTGTGGTGGTCATGGTGGTGGTATGCAGAATTTTTTATTTACCCTTATCGGCCTATGGTATTTTTATTTGGTCGCTATGTTTTATTGCTCTATTTCAGCCATTGGCGGTCTTAAGTGCTAGCTTTTGGCTGTCATTTTGTGCTGTTTTGATTTTGCTATTATTCTTTTCGCCGCGTATTTCTTTAGGTTCTAAGTTAGGTCAAATTTTTACCGCTCAGGGAATGCTTTTTGTAGCTATGGCTGCGCCTTTGTTGTTTTTTATAGGTCAGGCGTCATGGCTAGGTTTTTTAGTAAACATTGTGGCAGTGCCTATGGTGTCGATGATTACGGTACCACTTTGTTTATTGGCGGCCATGGCTTACTTTGTGTGGCCATCTTTGGCAGATTTTCTTTGGCATTGGGCGGGTTTTTCGATCACGGCTCTCTGGGGATTGCTTGATATTTTGCCTCAAGGCTGGGGGCTTTTTAGCCTGCCATTTCCTACAACTGCTATGGTGATTGCTTCACTGTTATTAGGTGCCAGCTGTTGGTTTATTCCAAAGGGTATTAAGTCGCGTGGGTTGCTTTTACTGCCGTTTATGTTGCTTTTGGTTTGTCATAAGCCTCGTCCGCCGCTACGCGTTTCAGTTTTGGATGTAGGGCAGGGGCTTGCAGTGATTGTTGAGGCTTCAGATAGTCTGTTGGTTTACGATACGGGTCCTTTGTATAGTCCTCAATTTAATGCTGGATCTGGCGTTATAGCACCATTTATTCGCCGTCGCGGATATACCGCTATTGAAACCTTAGTAATAAGCCATGGTGATATGGATCATGCTGGTGGTTATTTTGGATTAAATGATTCACTTGAGGTTAAGCAAAGTCTTTTAGCGCCGGGATATTTTGACAAGATTGCTCAATCGGCATCTTTTGACTCGAGGAATATTTCACAATGCATCAGCGGCAAAAGCTGGTCTTGGCCGATCCAGAGTGATTTATATTTTGCAAAAGAGCAGATTTATTTTGATGTACTAATGCCAATTAAAAAACACATCAGTCAGGTTATTGCCGATGAAAATAATTTTTCGTGTGTTTTGCTTATACGCTGGCGCGATCAGAGTATTCTGTTAGCTGGGGATATTGAGAAATCAGCAGAATCATTTTTTTTACAACATTATAAATTGCCGCCTGTGACTTTATTGGTGGCGCCTCATCATGGTAGTAAAACATCTTCAAGTAAGCCATTTTTGGATATGCTTCAGCCCCAGCATGTAGTTTTTTCAGCGGGTTATAGGCATCACTTTGGGCACCCACATAAGGATGTGGTTGGTCGTTATAAGGCCTTGGGTTCCACGCTTTGGAATACAGCATCTAGTGGCAGTGTTAGCTTTGAGTGGGATATAAACGGTGACCTTAATATCTTCACGGCTAGAAAGGGTAAAGCCGATTATTGGTGGCGCTAGGTTTGGCATATTTTTTTATTATCAAAAGTAGATGTAGGATTTTTACCTTGTAGCATATGGCAACAGAATAGTTTGTGTTAAAGTTCTGGTCGCACAATGACTTTAAGCATTAGCGTCTAAATAAATGCAATTTTTAGAAGGTGCTAAGTTTTTCAGGCTAACCTGGATGTAGCTAACTAAGAGCAAAAATATGACAAAGAACAATAGTTCTTCAGGGTTTCAGACGTATCTTCGCCTTCTGCGTTATGTAGGGCGCTACTGGCTTGCCTTTGTAATTAGCGTACTTGGTTTGTTTATGCATTCCGCGGCAGAGATTGCCTTCGTAGACTTGCTTGGATATATCACCGATACCGTAGGTGCTATGAATTCTGCACAAGGCACTGCTTCGAGCTTACCTTCTGCGGGCATTACGTCATCAATAGCTAATGCTGTCTATGGAAGCCCAAACCTTGTTGATGGTGCCATTGTGATACCCTTATTTTTGATTGCCATAAGTGTTTTGCGTGGTATTGGCTATTTAGTTGGTAGTTATGGTTTGGCGTACGTGTCAAACTTTTTAGTACATGCGCTGCGAACCGATATTCTTGCAAAATACCTGCATTTGCCATCAGATTTCTTCAATCGATCCATGTCTGGGCATCTTGTATCGGTGGTGACTTTTAACGTACAGCAGGTCACAGAGGCGGGTACCAGAGCTATTAAAACACTGTTGCAGCAGGGTAGTTTGGTATTGGGCCTTATGGGTTATTTGTTTTATATCAACTGGAAGCTAACCCTATTCTTTATCGCTGTTATGCCATTTATTGCTTTCCTTGTGTCAGTAGTTAGCAAGCGCTTTCGCATGATCAGTAAACGTATTCAGTCAGCCATGGGCGATGTTACCCATGTTACTCAAGAAGTAGTTAATGGCCATCAGGAAGTGCGTATGTTTGGTGGCGCTAAAGTTGAGCAGGCGCGCATGGATTTGGCGAGTCATAATAATCGTCGTCAAAATATGAAGATGGCATTTACCGAAGGTTTGAGTAATCCCTTGGTAATGATGATTGTTTCACTTGCTTTTGCCGCTATTACTGCGTTTATGCTTAGTCCAAGTATTCTTTCTTCAATGACTGCAGGTAGCTTTATCACCTTTTTAGTAGCCTCAGGTATGTTGGTTAAGCCTATTAGGCAGTTGACAGAAATCAATAGCGCTATCCAGCGGGGTATTGCTGCAGCGCAGTCAATCTTTGAGGTGCTAGATGCTGATTCTGAGATAGATGCAGGGTCTATTGAGGTGAGGTCTGCTAAGGGTCAATTTGAATTCTGCGATCTAAGTTTTAGCTATCAGGGCAGTGAGAAGCAGGTTTTGTCGGATATTAACTTCAGCGTTGATGCAGGGCAAACTGTTGCTTTGGTTGGATCCTCGGGCAGTGGTAAATCTTCTTTAGTTAACCTAATTCCAAGATTTTACAATTTAGAGCAGGGCTCTATATTGCTTGATGGTAATAATATAAATGAATATTCACTTTCGAGTTTACGTCAGCAAATTGCCATAGTCAGTCAGAAGGTTACGCTATTTAATGGCAGCATTTTTAGCAATATTGCGTATGGCGATCTGGCTGGCAAATCGGTTGAGCAGGTTAAAGCTGCCGCAACAATGGCCAATGCCGATAAGTTTATTGACGGCTTGCCTGATGGTTACGATACATTAATTGGAGATGATGGTGTTATGTTGTCGGGCGGTCAAAGGCAGCGAATAGCTATTGCTAGAGCCATTTTAAAGGATGCGCCGATCCTGATCCTAGATGAGGCCACATCGGCATTAGATACGGATTCTGAGCGTTATATTCAAGCAGCATTGGATGGCCTGATAAAAGACAGGACAACCTTTGTAATTGCTCATCGACTGAGTACAGTTGAAAAAGCGGATCGAATATTGGTTATGGAGTCTGGTCGTATTGTAGAGCAGGGTTCTCATTCGGAACTTTTAGCCAGCGGTGGTCGCTATTCTCAGCTCTACAACCAAGAGTTTGATGGCGCTGATGACGCAGTCGTCTAATTGAGGCAAGTATGGAGAGCATGCAGGCGCATATAACAAGAGCATGGCATTCCAAATGCTCATGGGTGCTTCTATTGTGGCCGCTCTCGATAATCTTTCGTGCCATTGCTTTCTGTCGGGGCTATATTCTTCGTCATATTTATCAGGGTAAAAAGTTTACATCGCCGGTGGTGGTGGTGGGTAATATTTCGGTTGGCGGTAGCGGCAAAACCCCGTTAATAATTTCCTTAGCTAAGCAGCTTTTAGGTTATGGTTTAAGTGTTTCAATTGTCAGTAGAGGGTATGGAGCAAGTTCTAAGCTTTATCCAATGTTAGTTGAAATGGATTCTGTAGCTTCAGTCTGTGGCGATGAGCCACTGCTGATAAGGCATAGTTTGCCTCAGGAGCGCTGTAATATAGTGGTTGACCCAAACCGTAGACGTGCTGTTAGTTTCGCCATAGAGCATTTTAACCCCGACCTAATTCTTTGTGATGATGGCTTGCAGCATTATCGATTGCATCGTGATATTGAGATTGCGGTGATTGATGGAGCCAGAGGCTTTGGTAATGGGCAGTGCCTACCTGCAGGGCCGCTTAGAGAGCCCATTGGGCGCTTGAAAGCCGTAGATTTTGTTGTGGTTAATGGTCAGTATCAATTGCCAGATAGAGTTAATGTGGATGCAAAATTTGATATTGTGCCGCATCAGTTTCGTAATTTAGCCACTGGCGAAATTTTAGCGCTCAATGACTGGCTAGGCCCTAAAACTGTTCACGCATTGGCGGCAATCGGTCACCCTCAGCGTTTCGCTGATACCCTTGAACTGTTAGGTTTTGATCCTAGGTTACAGGGTTTTGATGACCATCAGGCTTTGACGGAGTCAGATCTTATCTTCGAAGATGATTTGCCTGTGTTTATCACAGCCAAGGATGCGGTTAAGCTTGCCAGCACCGATTTTAGTCATGTTTGGGTATTAGATGTTGAGGCTGAAGTGGCCACCCATTTTGTAACTAACCTTTTAACTGCTATTGATTTAAGGCCATCTAATTAGGAAATTATATGCAATTTATTGTCGTTATACCTGCTCGCTTCGCTTCTACCCGGTTGCCGGGAAAGCCGTTGCGTGACATCAAGGGTAAGTCAATGATTCAGCGGGTCTGGGAGCAAGCTTGTAAGAGCTCGGCTAGTAGGGTAGTTGTTGCCACTGACGATCAGCGTATTGAGGCGGCGGCGGTTGAGTTTGGTGCCGAGGTCTGTATGACGCGGGCTGATCATCAATCCGGCACTGATCGTCTTCAAGAGGTTGCGAATAAGCTAAATTTGGCCTCAGATCAGATAGTGGTGAATGTGCAGGGCGATGAGCCAATGATTCCGCCGCAGGTGATTGACCAGGTGGCAGTGAATCTAGCTGCTGCTTCTAGTGCGGGGGTGGCAACACTGTGTGAGCCGATTGATTCGGTTGAGGATTTCTTGAATCCCAACGCTGTTAAGGTGGTGGCAGCTACGAATCAAATGGCTTTATATTTTAGTCGTGCGCCAATTCCATGGCCTCGCGATGCGTTCAATGTGGCGCAAGATTCTGTTCCCAATACAGCCAGGCGTCATATAGGAATTTACGCCTACAGAGTGGATTGTCTGAATCAATTTATTACATGGGATATTGCCCCCTTAGAGCGCTTAGAGTCATTAGAACAATTACGATTTATGCATAATAATATTGCTATTCATGTGGCTGATGCCTGCGCCCCTGTACCCTCGGGAATAGACACTGAAGACGATCTTATTAAAGTAATAAGTCAAATATAAACAATAGTTTATATTTATAATCAATAATATACATTAAGTATTATATATGGCTAAAATATCAGTTTTATTTGTATGTCTTGGTAATATCTGTCGCTCGCCAACAGCGCATGCTGTTTTTCAGTCTATGGTCGATAAACAGGGCTTGGCGGATCAAATTTTTGTCGATTCATGTGGTACTGGAGACTGGCATATTGGTCGTGCGCCGGACCCACGATCACAGGAGCATGCATTAGCGCGTGGTTATCAAATGGATAATCTTCGTGCGCGCTTGGTCGATGATAGTGACTTTGATAAATTTGATTATATTCTGGTTATGGATAAACAGAATTTAGCTGATGTTCAATCTATGAACTGTCAAGGCTACACTGGAAAGCTTGGATTATTTCTCGATTTCTGTCGCAATCCCAACTATACCGATTTCTTAGAGGTACCCGACCCTTATTATGGTGGTGACCAAGGCTTTTCTCTTGTGCTAGATCTAATTGAGGATGCATCTACAGAATTATTACGCCAGATTAAGGAACGTCTATGAGTCAGGCCTTATCTAAAGATATGCAGATTAAAACATCTGTAGATTTAAAGCCTTACAACAGCCTAGCTATTTCTGCTGTAGCTGAGTATTTCTGCTCGGTAAATGATATTGATCAACTCAGAAATGCACTAATATTTGCACATAATAATAATCTTCAAATAACCCCGATTGGTGGTGGCAGTAATATCATTATTGCCTCAGACCTTGCTGGTTTAGTACTGCATATTAATTTACTGGGTGTAGAAGTTATTTCCTCCGACGCAGATGCTATTAAAATTCGATTTGCCGCTGGTGAAAACTGGCATTCCATGGTTACTTATTGTCTTGATAATGGTTGGTATGGTCTAGAAAATCTTGCTCTTATTCCCGGTGATATAGGTGCAGCACCTATTCAGAATATTGGTGCCTACGGTGTTGAACTATGTGATTTTGTTTATTCAGTAGAGGTGATTGAGCGTGCTACGGGGAATTTGAAGAAGCTCTCAGTGGCAGACTGTGAGTTTGGCTATAGAACCAGTGTGTTTAAACAGGCTGCTAAGGATTGCTATATTATAACGGCGGTAACCTTAACACTTAGCAAGCACCCTAAAACTAACACAGATTATCCTTCGCTTCGAGCCTCGATTGATAGCGACCATCCCTCGCCACAGGATATTTTTCAGGCGGTTTGCCATATTCGACGCAATAAATTACCTGACCCAAAAGATATTCCAAATGTAGGTAGTTTCTTTAAAAACCCCATAGTGACAAAAGAGGTCGCTGATCGCTTAGCTCAGGATTACCCTGAATTACCTATTTATGCCTATTCTCAATCACAGTGTAAATTGGCTGCTGCTTGGCTTATTGAGCATTGCGGCTTCAAGGGCTGTCGAAAGGGAGATGTAGGTGTGCACAGTAAACAGGCCTTGGTTTTAGTTAACTATCAGGGTGATGGCGCCGCGGTATTAGCTTTGGCTGAGGAGATACAATCTAAGGTGCTACAAATCTTTGCCATTGAGTTACACGTAGAACCGAGAATCTACGGTAATTTAATCTAAAACCATGGCTATGAGTTTATTTGATCATCAGGTTATCCCCTTGCCATTATCAGATAAGACTCATCAATCTGAGTTAACATTTTGGCCTCAATGGCTAGCCCCTAAGCAAGCTAATGAGTTGTTATCAAAGTCTATAGAGTCTATCCCATGGCGACACGACATGATAAGGATGTTTGGTAAACAGGTTCCTGTGCCAAGGCTACAAAATTGGTTTGCCGACCATAGTAATACCTCATATACCTACTCAAATATTTGTATGCAGGCTGTCAAATTCCCCGGTTGGATGTCTGACTTAGCTGAAGCTGTTTCTAGTAAAACCGGACATCCCTTTAATAGAGCTTTAGTCAATTATTACCGAGATGGATCTGATAGTGTTGATTGGCATGCCGATGATGAAACTGAGTTGGGCCCAGACCCTATTATTGCCTCAATTAGCCTAGGTGCAGAGCGGGTTTTTCAACTTCGGCATACTATCACTGGGGAAATTACTTCACTTAGTTTACCCCACGGATCTCTGTTATTAATGGGGTCAAAAATCCAACATTTTTATCAGCATCGATTAGCCAAGGTAAAGCATCTTGATCAGCCGCGGGTTAACTATACTTTTCGCTATATGGATGATTGCTTAGACGTTGGAGTAAACCCATGAAGTTATCTGCTTTTGGTAAAAAGCTTACCAGTGGTTCTGGTATTGTCGGGCTAATGGAAGATCTTGGATCTGCGTTAAATGAAAACCCAGATATGATCTTTATGGGCGGCGGTAATCCGGCACGAATCCCTGAAATGGAAGCGGTATTCAATAACCAATATCAAAAACTGGCCAAAGATACTGAGCAGCTATATAGCACCACCGGTGTTTATCAATCACCTCAAGGCGAGTTGGGTTTTAGGCGTGATATTGCGTCAATGCTTAAAAAACAATTTGGCTGGTCATTAAGTGAGGCCAATATCGCTGTCTCCAATGGAAGCCAGTCAGCCTTTTATATTCTATTTAATCTATTGGCTGGAGAGATGCCTGACGGCAGTTTTAAGTCTATTCATCTGCCACTGACACCTGAATATATTGGTTACAATGATTTAGGCTTATCAGAGGAATTCTTTACGGGTAGCAAGCCAGAGATAGAGCTTATTGGCGAGCACCAATTCAAATACCATGTCAATTTTGACGAATTGGGTCTGTCTGAAGAAACAGCTGCGCTTTGTGTGTCTAGGCCAACCAATCCAACGGCCAATGTACTCACTGATGCTGAGATAAAACAGCTTGATCAAATTGCTCAACAGGCAGATATACCTCTAATTATCGATGGTGCCTATGGCGTGCCTTTCCCTAATATTAACTTCGTCGATGTCACACCACATTGGAATAACAATACTATTCTGGTGTTGAGTCTTTCTAAGTTAGGTTTACCTGGCGTTAGAACAGGGATAATAGTTGCCAATCCAGAAATAATTCAGGCTTTTAGCAGTGCCAATACGGTGATTAATTTGGCTAGTGGTAATATTGGACCAGCATTAACCCGCGACTTATTTTCTTGTGGTGAAATTGTTGAGCTTAGTCAGCAATATGTTCAGCCTTTTTATCAGCAACGTTCGCAACAGGTTATGGCGCTATTTAAACAACAGATGCATGACATACCCTGTCGCATCCACCTTTCCGAAGGGGCAATTTTTCTTTGGTTATGGTTTGAGGGTTTGCCTATTCTTAGTGAAGAGCTATATCAGCGCCTTAAACAGCGCGGTGTTTTGGTGGTTTCTGGTCATCATTTCTTTGCCGGTATAGATCATCAATGGCCTCATCAGCATCAGTGTATTAGGGTATCCTATGTACAGAATTTGTGTGACATTGAGCAGGGTGTAAAAATAATAGCTGAAGAAGCAAGATTAGCTTATCAGCAGGGGTAGGGGGCATATGTGACTTCGGCACGTTATTCTAAAATCATTGAAGTGCTTAATTTGAGGCAGCCAGATCTTGTTGTGGTGACGGATTCTGTTCTCAAAGGGCAAAATTTATCTGCCATTATTCGAACCTGTGATGCCGTTGGTGTTATGCAATTACACTCAGTATCAGATAATGCTTTTTTTGGCGCCCATACAGGCACCACAGTTGGCGCTCACAAATGGGTTAAAACATCACTGCGAAAAAAAATCACCGAACCCCTCGAGGATTTTAAAAACGCGGGTTATCAAATTGTTGCCGCGGATGTCTGTGCCACTAGCAAGGATTATCGAGAAGTAGATTTTACCAAGCCAACAACATTGGTTTTAGGCGCAGAGCTAGAGGGTATTAGCGATGAGGCACAGCCCTATATAGATCATAGTATTACTGTGCCAATGATGGGTATGGTAGAGTCTTTTAATGTAAGTGTCGCTGGGGCCATTATCCTCAGTGAAGCTCGGCGTCAAAGAGAGCAGGCTGGTTTGTATGATAGCTGTCGGTTAGATGACGCAACCTTTAACAAGCTATTGTTTGAATGGATGCAACCGGTGCTGGCAAAGTACTGCCAAAAGCATCAATTAGATTACCCTGAATTGGATGAAGACGGTGATATAGCCGACCCAAATTGGCATCAACAAGTGATGGGAAGCTAGCCTAAAGTCGTTTCCAGTATTTGCAGAATAAGCCGGATTTTATTCATCGACTCTTCAAATTCGCTGTCTGCATTTGAATCAGCAACAATGCCGCCACCGCCCCAACAATGCAGCTCTGTGTTATCAGCAATTAGGGTGCGAATGGCTATATTGGTATCCATCTGGTTTGAGGCGCAAATATAACCCATGCTACCGCAATACACCGATCGCTTTATTGGCTCTAACTCATCAATAATTTCCATTGAGCGTTTCTTTGGGGCACCGGTAATAGAGCCGCCGGGAAAGCAACCCTGCAAAAGGTCTAAAGGCGAACATTCAGGCTTTAAAGTGCCAGTCACAGTACTGACTAGATGATGTACATTAGGAAAGCTTTCAAGATCAAACAGTTTAGGTACTCTAATACTGCCGGCAACACAGGTTTTACCTAAATCATTACGCAGCAGGTCAACGATCATTAGGTTTTCAGCGCGATCCTTATCGCTATTTAACAGTTTGATAGCATTTTCTTGATCTTCTTCAAGGGTATTGCCGCGCAGCACTGTACCTTTTATTGGCTTGGTTTGCGCGCTAATGCAATCGCCATCTGCTTGGGTTTGAATAAAACGTTCAGGCGATAATGACAGAATCGCCTGATTATCCCATTGCCAAAATGCCGCATAGGGTGCGGGGTTAGCGTTTCTTAGGCTTAGATATGCCTGCCATAAATCGCCCTTAAATTCCGCGCAGTGATGTTGCGCATAATTCACCTGATAGCAGTCGCCCTCAGTGATATACTGTTTTATATGCCCAATATCCTGAGTGTACCTATCTTTAGTTACAGTGGGTGTAAATGTCGATTGAAGCTGAAATTTTTCACAGTGGGGCGCGATACTGTCTGCAGTATTGCTGAGTCGTTGACGAATCTTATCAATTAAGTCATGTTGGCAAGACTCATGAAAATACAATGTGGTTTTTCTTAGCTCATGATCAATGATCAAGCTCCATAAAAATAAGCCCAAACGCATATCTGGTAGCTGGGTCGCGGCAGGGTTTTGCAGTGCTGTAGGCGCACAATCGCGTTCAAGGTCATAGCCAAAATAACCTATCAAGCCGGCGGTAAAAGGTGTTTCAGCTATAACTTCAATGGGCTGTATTTCACTAAGCAATGCGCGGGCGGTTGCAAATGCACCCTGATCAGACTCTGTGCTTTTATCTTTGCTAATAATAAAGGTTTGATTATCAGTGGTTTCAATCAATGTTTGTGGGCAGGCAGAAATAATATCAAAGCGGCCTTGAAGGCTGCGTGGCTTGCCGCTGTCGAGCCAGATAGCATCAGGAAGGTCTCGCAGGCAATCGAACAGTAGTTCGCTGTTAGCCCGATAGGGTATTTCTTCGCTGTGTATTCTAAACATAAATAGACTGGCAATTGAGTGACAAATTCAAGAGCGTTTACTCTAGAGGCTGAACTATTAATACGCAATGTTTAATCTTTTGTTTCATGTTAAATATTGACTAGATAGCCCAAGAAATAGGTCGATTTAATTAAAACCTTCGTAAACAAAATTATAAATTATTGGCTTTTTATCAATAAATTAAGAAACCCATAAAAAAAGGGTATAATGATTACTTCTTTGCAGGTCTAAAGCCCTTAGCAACTTGAAATCTTTTAAGGTATTCAATGAATCCCCAAGCAACTACTCCCACAGCACTTTACGATCACCCTAAATACTGGGCCGAATGTTTATTGCCGGCACCATTTCTGCCTATGTCGCGACAAGAGATGGATCAATTGGGCTGGGATAGCTGTGATGTGATCTTGGTTACTGGTGATGCCTACGTTGATCACCCAAGCTTTGGTATGGCTGTTATTGGTCGAGTACTTGAGGCGCAGGGTTTTAGGGTTGGTATTATTTCTCAGCCCGATTGGCGAGATGCCGAGAGCTACAAGGTATTGGGTGAGCCCAATCTATATTTTGGTGTTACCGCTGGTAATATGGATTCAATGATAAACCGTTACACTGCGGATAGACGAATGCGTCATGATGACGCCTACACCCCCCATGATGAGGGTGGCAAACGTCCCGATCGAGCAGTTACGGTTTACACGCAAAAATGTCGTGAGGCTTATTCCCATATACCCGTAGTTATTGGTGGTATTGAAGCAAGCCTAAGACGATTAGCCCACTATGATTATTGGTCAGAATCGGTTAAGCGTTCAGTACTTATTGATTCAACCGCCGACATACTTTTGTATGGTAATTCTGAAAGGGCATTGGTCGATTTAACCCATAGATTAGCCAATGGTCAATCTATAAAAGATATTACTGATTTGCGTGGAACGGCTTTTTTACGTAAAAAAATACCTCAAGGCTGGCGCGAAATTGATTCAACCAGTGTCGATCAGGTTGGTGCTGCTAAAAAAGCCAAAAACCCCTATGATGCGCCGCATCCAAGTAATTGTGATGATGCCAAAAAGATAAGAACTGAGTCTGAAGCGCCACAGGTAAATAAGCCAGAAACACAGGTTTTATCTTTAGTTCCTGATACCCAAGCGATCAAAACAGATCCCAATAGTACTTATATTCGCATGCCGTCGTTTGATGAGGTAGAAAATGATCCCGTGCTCTATGCTCATTCGGATCGTATTTTTCATCGCGAAACTAATCCTGGCAATGCCAGACCTTTGGTTCAGAATCAGGGCAGAAATGATATATGGGTCAACCCGCCGCCAATACCCTTAGAAACAGAAGAACTGGACTGGGTATTTGAGCAACCCTATAAGCGTGTTCCTCACCCGACCTATGGTGATGCCAAAATACCTGCCTACGAGATGATTCGTTTCTCGGTTAACATTATGCGCGGCTGTTTTGGTGGCTGTACTTTCTGCTCCATTACCGAGCACGAAGGACGGATTATTCAAAGCCGTTCAGAAAAATCGATTCTTAATGAGGTTGAAAATATTCGCGATATGACCCCGGGTTTTACCGGTGTTATTTCTGATCTTGGTGGGCCAACCGCCAATATGTATCGGCTAAACTGCAAAGATAAAAAGATTGAAGAAACCTGTCGTAGACCCTCCTGTGTGTACCCCAGTATCTGTGTCAATCTTGAAACTGATCATAAGCACACCACTCAGTTATATCGCAAAACCCGTAATTTAGACGGCATTAAAAAAGTGGTTGTTGCATCAGGTTTGCGTTATGACCTGGCTGTTAAAGACCCAGAATACGTAAAAGAATTAGTAACCCACCATGTGGGTGGCTACCTAAAA
This sequence comes from uncultured Pseudomonadales bacterium, assembly GCA_938092205.1. GTDB lineage: Bacteria > Pseudomonadota > Gammaproteobacteria > Pseudomonadales > Porticoccaceae > HTCC2207. The sequence continues at coordinate 6,119 of CALKMW010000052.1, read as the reverse complement.
ATTGCCCCAGAACATTCTGAAGATGGTCCGCTATCCAAGATGATGAAACCGGGCATGGATAGCTATTATGAATTTAAAGAAATGTTTGAGCGCTTTTCCAAAGAAGCCGGTAAAAAGCAGTATCTGATTCCGTACTTTATTTCAGCCCACCCAGGCTCGACCAACACAGATATGATGCATCTATCGTTATGGTTAAAGCAGAATAAATTTAGGGTTGATCAGGTGCAGAATTTTTACCCATCACCTATGGCATCAGCAACCACCATGTATTTTACCGGCAAAAACCCATTAAAGCCGCTAAAGCGCAATGCCGAAGACCCTATATTCAGTGCTAAGAGCAAAGAGCAGCGTACATTGCACAAAGCTTTTTTACGCTATCACGATCCTGAAAATTGGCCAATGTTGCGTAAAGCATTGCGTCGTATGGGTAAAGCCGAGTTAATCGGTCATGGTGATGATTGCTTGGTGCCCGGTGAATCAAGGCGAGAGAAAGAGATTCAGCGTCGTGAGTCGCGCAAGGTCAAACAAAAGCCTAAAGCAAGGGGCGCACTTAATAAGCGCCGCAACCGTTCATCTTAACCCGGAAACAAACGAGATATTAGCGTTGGCACTGCGGTTTCAACTCTGAGGATGCGCGGCCCAATGGTTACTGCCATAACGCCGACCTGTGCAAGTTTTTCAATTTCATAGGGTACAAAACCACCCTCAGGGCCAATGACTAGGGTAGATGGCGTCTTGATATCAATTGGGCAGTGTTCAGTGCCGCTGGGGTGCGCTACAAAAGCCTGACTATCACTAATAATATCGCTTAGCTCATCTTCAACAAACGGTTTAAACAGTTTTCGCTGATAAACTATTGGCATTACTGTGTCGCGAGCCTGCTCCAAGCCCAAAACTAGTTCATTATGAAGCGCCTCATCGCTTAGAAAAGGCGTTTGCCAAAAGCTTTTCTCGACCCTTGCTGAATTAATCAAATAGATCTGTTTAACCCCAAGCGAGCTAATAGACTGCAAAGTACGGCGCAGCATTTTGGGCCTCGGCATGGCCAAAATAAGCGTCAGTGGTAAAGGCGGTGGCGGTGGGGTGTCTAACTCAATATCCAGCACCGCAAACTCGCTATTAATTGATTGAACAATACCAGTGCCCATCAAGCCATTAATCTCACCGACACGCACTGATGAGCCCGGATCTGCTTGATGTACGCTGTTAAGATGCGCTAACTGACGGCCCGAAACAGTCGCTTGGTTGCCATTAATTTGACTTGATTGCAGTAATAATAAATTCATTGGCCAAATTGTAGCGGATTTAAACAACTAAGCTACAAAAAACAGTGAGTTTTATCAGGCTAGATGGAAATTACCCTAGGTGTGAATATAATAAGCAATAGGTCCCGTTCGATTAACAGGATAAATCCGTCGCCTCCTAAGCGACTGCTGGGGGTTCGAGTCCCTCACGGGACGCCATTATTCTTATTTAATCTAGATAGTTAACCCTTGCTATTTTAGTTATCTGTTCACAGTATTATCAAAATTTTTGCAGGGTTACAAAATACATCAACTTGCCTAATAGCTTAAAATCATTTACTTTTGATACAAATATCACAATATTCAGTATAAAAATAAGTCAATTTTGATAAAAAAATAATAAGGTCGGCACTATGTATCTAAATAAGATGTTAAAAAACAAACTCAGTTTAAAGCTTGTATGTTTACTCATGTTTGTTCCATCTGCTTATGCATTACCAGATTTCCCCTTTGAATATGAACTAGAATACGATTCATATTATGAGGATAAACCTTACGATTCTGACAATGAATATGTGGATTACACAAATTCTGATGATAGTGATGAAGAAGGACACTCGGATAATGAGCATCCTAAAGAGCAATGGTCTGACCATGTGTCAGAGGCAAAAACCCATTTTCGAAAGCGATTTAAAGATTTCTTTAGATATATTCGTCGTATTCGTATGGCTTTAAAAGACCCTGATACTGATTGGGGTTCCTTTGATTGGGGCTTTGACCACCATGATGGCCATGGTGATGATCATCACGATGAAGACCACGGTGATGATCACGATGAAGACCACGGTGAAGATCACGATGAAGATCATGATGAAGATCATGATGATGAGGACCACGGAGAAGATCATGATGGCGACCACGGCGATGACCATGGTGAAGATCCATCGGATAACGATGGCTCTGATCCTGATGATGATACTAACCAAGACCCCACATCACCGGTTCAAAGCATAAGTGTTTCTAACCAGCCAGTAGGTTACTTAGGTGATAATGTTGAAGTTGAGGTTAGCTACAGCACCAGCGATAGCCTTAATCAGCTTTCAGGTTTGGGTTTGCGTGTTCACTATGATAGTTCTGTTTTAACCTACAACTCACTCGGTGATGTTTTGGCGCAGGATAATATAGTCAATGGTGAGGGGCCAATTAGCGATGCTGATGATTTGGATAATAACCCGCAAACCGATAGCTATATTTCATTTGGCTGGGCATCGTTATTTAACAATTGGCCCAATACTGAGCTTCCCGCGGTTTTAGCGAAAATTACTTTTGGTGTATCAAGTACGTTGGACCCTGATGTTATAACTGCCACAGACATTAATTTCACTGCCATTACCACAGCAGCAGGTTATGGCTTTACCAGTGAAAGCTACTCTCTAGAATTAGCTGAAACTGACGCTAGTTGGGATTATGACGGCAACGGTGATGCCGATGCGTTAACCGATGGCTTGATTATGATGCGCTATTCATTCGGTCTTCGTGGCGACACCATGGCCCAGGGTGCAATGTCGACTGATGCTGTTATGTCTATTGCTCAGGTTGAGGAAAGAGTGCTGAGCTCAATGAAAATAGCGGATATCGATAATGATGGCGATGTTGATGCTTTAACTGATGGATTGCTTCTATTGCGCCATTTATTCGCTATGCAAGATGATTCTCTCGTTAATGGTGCTGTGGGGCAAAAAGCAGCGCGAAAAACCAAGCATGCGATTAAAGAGCATCTGAATAAATACATGCCTAAAAAGCGAAGATGGAACAGAGAGGTGGATTAAGTCACTACTTTCCATTGGGTTAGTTGTTAGATAACCCAAATACACTGTAAAAAAGGTGCCTAATTGGCGCCTTTTTTATTGCATATATTGTTTTATAAAAATAAAGAAAATTATTGGACATATTGGGTATTTTTGGGGTTCGCTTGATGTAATAAATACTGTTTACTGTTCGAATTGAACCAGTCGAACGACAATTCCATAGTTTTAGCGCATTGTTAGTAAATGAAAAGCTGTACCTGTTTTCGACCAAAGAGTCACCAAATGGGACGGTTCAAGGCTTGCAAGTATGTTATCTGAGGGCTAATTAACTTAAGATTAGCGTATAAGCTATAAGAAAAATATAAAAAGGTGTGAACGTTGAAGTTAAAAAAAATTATCAGTTCTAAAATCTTAATTCTTTTAACCATAGGTTTGGTTGCAAATTCGAATGCTGCCACTGACTGGGATGTTGATAGCAGTGGAGAAGTTGATGCACTTACCGATGGCTTGTTAATGCTTAGATATAGCTTTGGAATCAGAGGTGGTGACTTGACTGATGGTGCTACATCACCTGACTCGCCACTGTCACTTGCTGATATTGAAGAAAAAATATCCAACACACAAAGTATTTTAGATATTGATGGAGATGGATCTGAAGATGCTCTTACCGATGGGTTGCTTTTGCTGCGGTATTTATTTGGCCTTGCTGACGATTCTTTAGTCTCTGGCGCTGTTTCTCTTTCGGCTACACGTTCTACAGTATCGGAAATCACCCAATACATTGCCGATCATATGCCAGGTTCTTACGTTGTTGACTCAGATAATGATGGCGTTAGTGATGATAATGATGCATTCCCGAATGACCCAAGCGAAACTTTAGATTCAGATAATGATGGTGTGGGTAACAATGCGGATGCATTCCCTAATGATCCGAGCGAAACTTTAGACTCAGATAATGATGGTATGGGTAACAATGCGGACGCATTCCCTAATGATCCTACAGAAACGTTAGATGAGAATAACAATGGTATTGGTGATAATGCTGAGGCGGTAAATGGCGGTCCACAATCTAATTACTGTGCAACCCCGGTTTTTCACTTTAATATCGATGGTCATGGCGGCTCAGGGTTACTCACCATTGAGAACTTTGATTCCGATAGTGTTTCTGTAACCATGGCGTCGAATGAAAATTCCGCTATTGATGTATTGTTAATATATAGTGACTCTGGGGGCGATATACCTCCTGCCACAATTTCTGCTGGAGTTGCGGCAACAACAATAACTTGGCCCTCTGGGGAAATGCCAAGTACTGTTGGTCTTACGATCCTTTGGAGTGATGGCAATAGCAGTGGTAATGTTCAGTTAAACCCTGGTGATGTTGGTTTGATTGATACTTCAGCTGTTTGTAGTGGCGGCTCAGATAATTCAAATAACAACGGCTCAGATGATTCTGCACCAACTCCAGATGAAGATCCATCAAATGTGCTTTCGATCTTTAGTGATAGCTACACTGATATTTCTGGGGTCAATTTCAATCCAGCATGGGGTCAGTCAACTACAGTAACCAATGCTGATGGTGTTCTTAGTTACCAAAATCTAAACTATCAGGGAACAACTTTTGGTGGGCCAAAAAATATTTCGGGTTATGGCTACTTCCATATTGATGTTCTTGCAGAGACAGCAGCAACGCTTAAATTATTCTTGATTAATTCTGGTGCTGTAACCGGTGGTGGCCCAGTCGAAACCTATTTTGACTTAAATTTATCGGCTAATCAGTGGAATAGTTTTGATATTCCTTTGAGTTCTTTTTCTTCGGTAGTTGATTTGACCCAAGTTGATGAGCTTAAAATTGAAGGTAGCGGAAATATTACCTTAGACAACCTGTACTTTGCTGGTGAAGGTGATGCAAATGGCAATGGTGGAGACGGAAATAGCGGAACTGGCGGTAATGGTGGAAATGAGGTCATACCATCAGAGGAAATTGCTGTTGCAAATGGCGTTTTAGTCGGTGGTGTCAATAGCGCTAATCCGCAGTATGTTGTTTATGTTTTTGATAATGATCCTATTTCGGGCGGCACTAGCACCTGTTATGGCGGCTGTGCTGACGCATGGCCACCCGTTCTTGTAACAGATGAATCCCCATCAGGTGTTTCAGGTTTGGGGTCAATAACGCGAACTGATGATACTGTTCAAGTTACCTATGAAGGTCGGCCGCTTTACTTCTATGCCGGTGATCAGCAACCGGGCGATAGAAGCGGAGACAATGTCGCCGGTTGGCACTCCATTGAGTATGGCAATATTGGTCAGGTTAATAAGCTTTATAACGACAGTACAGATCTCGAACCAGTATCTGCCTTTACCAGAGATGATGGTGTTATTGTTACGCGAATTGCGGATCGTGGTCGAGATCGTCATGCAAAAGATTCAGGTGATCAAGATCATTACGATCATTATCTTGCCCACTACTGGCAATATCGCACCATGCGTATTCAGTTGGAGGACTATGTCCCCTTAGGTCAAAGTCGAATTAAAGTGACTTGGATCACCGAGGCAGCATTAGGTGCTAAAGAATTTCGTGTTTGGTATGCAGGTCAACCTACCACGGGTCAATTTTGGTTTAATCCGCAGCCAGAAGAAATTAAAGTTAACCCGAATGAGACTGGTGTTGTTTCTCATGGATCAGGTTTTTGGTATGACGATTTTTCTGAGGATGTAACTAAGCGTGGGCAGGGCGGACAGCATAAATACACCCTCGAGATAAATACCCGTTGGCAGCTTGGTGGTCAGATTCAAGAACCGCTCCAGATGGGTATGAATATGGAATTTGAGGCAAGTATGTTCCTTTTAAATCCACCTGCAGGATCGCGTCTTAACTATTATGGTACTAGCTTTGTTTATAAAATAGGGCAGCCTGGCGTACACCCATTTGAATGGCAGCTTGGTACAAAAGATGGAACACCCATTCCTACCAAGGGGTTGAGTGGTGGTGGAACAACCCTAGGTTACAACTACACCAACGAGCCAGCGGGCCGGTTTATGCAAATGGCAACTAATATGGCGCCAGGCA
>CALKMW010000051.1 GCA_938092205.1 uncultured Pseudomonadales bacterium | reverse complement strand
TAGATATAGGCAGTGTTTACTGGCATCTAAATCAAACTCCAGCGCAACAGAAGACAGCATTAATGGATGGCAAAGAGGAATTAAATCGCTGCACTTTTTAGCGGCTTGAATACCAGCAATGCGGGCCACAGCAATAACATCACCCTTTTTGTTATTGCCCTCGCTCAATTGCAAAAAGGCCTCTTTACCCAGAGACACCTTTGCACTTGCTGCTGCCACTCTAAGCGAATCAGCTTTAGAGGAAACATCGACCATATACGCTTCGCCAGCCGCATTTAAATGGCTTAAACCATCACTCATTTGCTCAACCCTGCCTTTAATTCAATTTATTCAATATCAAGGTTTTATTCTCTCACTTTATATTGTTTTAAGACAAAGGTTTTTAGCTGCCCGCAATGCGAGTAAATGCATTAAGGCCAAAGCGCACGATGCCAATGCAAGCGGCAGAGGTTTAATTAGTACCCTTACCATGCCATACAGACACTCGATCACAGCAAAATCCCGCATTAGTGTAAAAATCAACCTTTAAGAGCGCCATACTCACGGGTAGAGACTTTAGTATTATTAGGTATAATGCCGCGCATCGAACAGCCGGATGGCTAGCCAGCATGGTTTAACCCCTTGTTTAGGCGCTTAACACCCTATCCTTTCGTAACATTGCTTTCGAACAATCGATTGGCCTCACTATTAGCAAATGTCTATGCGGCCCTTCACCCAAACATTAATTAACCGTACGAGAAAACTATGTCTGATATCGACTTATCCACTACCGAATTAAAAGCATCCTATGGCGTTGGCATGCAAATGGGCCAGCAATTAAAAGGCGCTTTTAAAGACGTATCATTAGCTGCTGCTATTGCAGGACTAAAAGATGGCTTTAACAACCAGCCACCAAGAATTGAAGGCGATGCCATAAACGCAGCGTTTCAAGAAATTCAAGCAGCAATGGCAGCCGAAAGCAAAGCAGCTGCTGCCGAGCACTCAAAAGAAGGCGAAGCGTTTTTAGCTGAAAATGCTAAACGTGACGGCGTTACCGTGACTGAATCTGGCCTTCAATACGAAGTATTAGAAGCTGGCAGTGGCGACAAGCCACAAGCCACTTCAACTGTCCGCACGCATTACCGCGGCACATTAATTAACGGTGACGAGTTCGATAGTTCTTACAGCCGCAATGAGCCTACTGAATTCCCAGTAAACGGCGTCATTCCTGGCTGGACAGAAGCGCTTCAGTTAATGGAAGTTGGTGCTAAATGGAAGCTGTTTATTCCGTATCAACTTGCCTATGGCGAGCAAGGTGCTGGCGGCGCAATTGGCCCATTCCAAGCACTTGTATTTGAAATTGAGCTTATCGCTATACTGTAGCTCTAGTTGCAGCACTAGCTGTAACTACAAACAGCAAGCTACAAACTGTAAGCTACAAACTAAAGTCAAACGTTAGACGAAACGAGTAGAAAGACAAAAAAGCTTTCTACTCGTTTTTAAAACTCTTATCGCCTTACCTCAAGAAAACTACACCCTATGAATTTTTTAGATCCTTATCTAAGCCAAGATCTCCGCAATGGCAATCAAATAACGATTAATGCCGATCAAGCTTGTAATTTTGCCAAGCAAGTTGCGGGCGACTTTAACCCCATTCATGATGCCGATTCAAAGCGATTTTGTGTGCCGGGAGATTTATTATTCGCCATTGCGCTTAATCGATACGGTTTGCACTCATCCATGCAGTTTTCATTTTTAGAAATGTTAGGTGCCGACGTACCGATTATTTATTCAGACAATAACGAAATTAGCGCTGAAGACAACAAAGTGCATCAAGATGTCAGTACCGCCAATGGTAAAAAAATTATTGCCATAGAAACCGCTGGTGATAGAGGCGACAATGCCGACACCATAGAAAAGTTAGCCCTAAGTTATGTTCGTTTTTCAGGGCAGAACTTCCCGCATATTTTAGCGCCACTTATGCAAGAGCAAGGCGTAATGATAAACCCTGCTAGGCCCTTAGTGATTTATAAAAGCATGTCCTTTGAGCTAGACGATGTACAGGCCGAGAACATATCCCTTCAACTAGATGAGTGTTCGCTTGACGTTCAAGGTAAGCGCGGCAATGGCATATTTTCATTTAGTTTAATGTCAGGAGATAAAAAAGTAGGCAGCGGACAGAAAAACTTAATTTTGAGTGGGCTAAGAGCCTATGATCACGACGTGATAACAAAATTTGCTGCTGAGTATCTTGCCAAGCGGGACAAGTATCTAGCGCGCGCATAGTACGTCAGCGAGAGGCTACAGGCGCTTTACAGGGTCAAGTATCTAATATAGAGTGCCGCGCTTGCGAGATAAAAGAAGCAAAAAAAAATATACAATAGAAAAGTACGGTGAGGTGTCTGAGTGGTCGAAAGAGCACGCCTGGAAAGTGTGTGTACGGCAACGTACCGAGGGTTCGAATCCCTCCCTCACCGCCATATCTTAGTACTAAGAGAAAAAAACTAACCCGCTATCCGATATTACGCACTCTAGATTCGAACCCGATAGAGGGGTCGATCAGTTGCGCAGCAACTGACAACGAGCGAAGCGAAGCCCGAAGGGTTCAAAAAGGCACAAGCCTTTTTGAATGAATCCCTCCCTCACCGCCATATCTTAGTACTAATAGAAAAAAACTAACCCGCTATCCGATATTACGCACTCTAGATTCGAACCCGATAGAGGGATCGATCAACTCGTGCAACGAGTTAGACAAGGACCAAAGCGACAAAGCCCATAGGCCCGCGGTGGAGTATATAGAGTCTGTTGAATATTTATGACTTATCGGCTTGTCTACTAAATTATGAATGTCTAAGCCTAACCGCACCTAAACCTACAAGCCCCGATAAAAAGAGAGAGATACCTGCCGGGAGTGGAACCTCGGAAATGCCGATACTTATATTATCGTAGTATACAGTCGAGTTATCGTCATTCGTTACAAAGCTCTCAAAACCAATATGTAAAATTTGACCAATCAATGCCGGATTATTTAATTCAAGCGTCATCGAATAACTTGACCACTCATCTTGAGAAATCCATGTAGTATTCTCAAACAACTTCAATGTTGTCCAGTAGTTGTTCGATGGATCTATAACATGGATAAAGGCTTGAGCAGAACACGTACTTGAACAATTATTACCAACTGCATTACTACTGTCATTCCCAAACTCATCATCAACTCTATCAGGTCGTTTAGCATCAAAACTAAAAGTTAATGTCTTACCAAAATCACTTTCATCAATAACGAATGATTGTATGAATAAAGCATTAACGAAATTACCTTGATCGTGTGCAGAACGATTATTGTAATCGCTATAAACACTCAAATATTGGCTCCCATTGTCAATAGTCATATCACCCGTACTTACACCAGAAAAACTGAGGTTAGAGTCGTTAGGCGCCGGGAAAAAAGAGCCATAAAAATAAAGGTAATTTCCTACGCTATCAAAAACGTTTGCTGACACTTCCCAGCCATCAATAGACAATACAGAGCTAGGTCCAAACTGGCCATCAGATGTTGCCAGTTGCATGCCCTCAAAATCCTGAGTATACGAAACGATTGCTGCATGAAGTTTCATACAAGTTAACAGTAAAAAAGATACTACACATTTTTTTAAAATACTCATCATTATTCCTCAAGTAACATTTTCATAGAGTCATCGGAGCAGGTGAGTCTCTATAGTTTTTATTATTAAATTATTTAAAGTTACTTAATTCTTCTTACTAAACCAAAACCAACTAGTGCACTACCAAATAACCAAGCGGCTGCTGGGATTGGGACTGGAGATGCGCCTATATCGCCGTCGTGTACCGCCCAGCTATGGTAATTGTGAACCACAGCTTGTCTGTACTGATATCCGCCGCTGGCACTAAAGACCCAGGAGTAATTAGTATCAGGTGCTAACTCCTCTAGCCAGTAATCAGAGGGGAGTAGATTCAAGAAATTCTTAGAGCTGCCGGTTATGGGATCTACAAAGGAGGTGTTTTTTAGGCAAAGTTCAGGGCCGTTATAGCACGTAGGGTTTGTGCCAGCACTCACGTTTCCTAGGCTGTTGGAAAACATATACCCCCATTCCCCAGTGGTAACATTGTAACCCTCGCCTGGCCCCGGTCCAGCTGAAGGTAAGCGCCAATCATCATAACCTTCATAAATTAACTGAGATACCCAGATGCCAGCTTCTGTCCTCGTCATTAATCCGTCAGTATCGTAGCCTGACGTTTGTGCGTAGTTAGCATCTTGAAGCCAAGTAATGTCTAAGACATCATCATAGATAAGACCATTGCCTCTATCGTATAAAGCACCAAACGAATTTAAACTAATGCACAAAAACAGACACGCAACTAAGCGTAATTGATAGGTCATTATTATTCTCCAAGTACCATTTACCTAGAGGCATCGGGGGAGATGGGTCTCTATAGTTTTTATTATGCCCATAGAATACATTCTGTACTAAATTTAATCAATACGTATGCATACAGTCAGCGCCTACACGTTTAAAGAAAATATATTTAATATACAACGCATTACAAGCATTTAACCTATATCTGGTATACATCCATTTAGATTAATAATATTCAACCACGCCTCTACACACCCCGCCATCGGCCTAGGGCAGCTACGTGGGGGTTGGTATAAAGAGAAAAGGTTCAGAGGGCTTTGAAGTCTTTGAAGTCTTTGAAGTCTTTGAAGTCTTTGAAGTAAACAAAACCGCAGACATTTTTGATCTGTTGATAAGCAGCCAATCGGGCTGTAACACGATTAAACATGTTAGCTAACAGGATAAAGGCGCCTAAAGCAGGAGATGACTTACTCCCTCACGGCCAACTATAGAGAAACAATAGAAAAAAACTAACCCGCACTCGCCTGCCCAGCAACCAGTAAATCATATTCCACTTGCATATCCTTAATACGTTGTTCGGCTAAAGATAGTTTTCGCTTTAAACCAACCACAGCACCCACCGTGCCTTTTTCGTTAGACTCAGTGTCCTCTAGCTGCTGGAGCAACTCGTCCCGCTCTACTTCTAAATCCGTTATTGTTGCTAATAGGCCGCGTGTTTCTTCAGTAAAGTTAACAATCATCTCTCGCATAGTCGCAAGATCACCTACGTCTAAAATGTCATTGAGGGTTTTCACCTGCTGCTCTAAAAGTATATTTTCTTTTTTTAGCGAATTAACTAATGATTCACTGGCTAATAAATTCTTCTCGACATCCGCAAGCTTATCTGTAGCCTCACTTAATTGACTCTCTATTGTTAAAGACTGCTGCTTTTGCATCTCATCCATAGCTGCCATTTGTTGCTTTAACTCACTGGCGTATTGTTGCACCTTAATTAAATGGCCATTTGCAGCCTCGTCCTCGTCAGTCGCTAACTCAGGCATGGTTGAGGATAACTTTTGAATATGAGCGCGCTGTGTATCTATAATACGGTCAAGGTCAGTAAGCTGACGACGACTTTTTATCGCAATAAGCGCAAACATAACACAGCCAATAAAAAGTGTTAGCCAAAAACCGCTGGCTAAAATTAATGTTGTTTCGGATAAGAACATAAACTATTAACCACCTATTAAATTGTTAGTTAATTAGCATTACAGCTATTGACGCCATACTCTATCTAAAACCAAAGGCTGACTATGGTTAGACCGCAGAGGGTTAATATCGATGCCGCCACGGCGCGTGTATTGTGCGCAGACCGTCAATAATTCAGGCTCACACTCAGCCATAATGTCGGCATAAATCTGTTCAACACACTGCTCATGAAAACCATTGTGCTCACGAAAACTGACAATATAACGCAGTAAAGCTTCTCGATTAATGGCTGCACCAGAATAACGTATTGTCAATGTTCCCCAATCAGGCTGATTGGTCACTGGGCAATGGCTACGCAACAAATGCGAACACAGCTGCTCATTGTTGACTCGTCTCTTTTCAGCTTCTAATAATAACAACTTGGCATCACGCTGATATTGACGGCATTCAACAGATAAATCATCTAACAAAATTGACGCTATCCCCTGCGGCTGAGTAGTAACAGTAATAGAGGCCGATCGAAACACCACCTCAACCGCCGCAGCCAACAACTCAGTCAAATCACTTTCTATGACACGCTTAACCTCGGTTTGATCCGTAAAGGGGCGGTTATGAAAGCTATTTAAGTACAGTTTTAGCGATTTTGACTCAACAATAGCTGGCGATGCAATAGGCACAATAATGTCCGCACAAGCGACTTGCGGCACACCTAAATCGTTTAACCAAGAAAGCTCATAACACTGCCACAAATCATGGCCATAAGCCGCCGCCACAAAATTCTCTACGGTGCCACGGTAATCCGCTCGTAAAATGGGATATAACAATGCAGCATCATAATCTTGATTATATTCACTGTCCTCACCTAGTAATGAGCCTGCAGCATAATTTTTTATAGTGTTATCCATACATCAACGGCCTAATTTCAAAATAATTATCATTGCCTTATTTATACCTAACTGCGCAACCTTTCGGCTCGTGTTAATAAATATAAAGCCGATGAAAAACCGATAGCCACAAAAAGTAAAAGCATCACATAGGCTTGCAAAATACCCACATCGCTCGCGCCAAGAATACCAAAACGAAAACCATTAACCATGTACAGTATTGGATTAACCAAAGAAACGTTCGCCCAGAATTCAGGCAGCAAATCAACCGAGTAAAATATGCCACCTAAATAAATCATCGGCGTGAGCACAAAGGTAGGAATAATTGATATATCGTCAAAGCTTTCGGCAAATATTGCATTAATAAAACCGGCTAAAGAAAACACCAGCGCGGTTAAAAACACCATGCTAATAGTCACCCACCAGTTATGCACATTTAAATCAGTAAAAAACAAAGCCAGTACGGTAACAATTCCACCAACGGCTAAACCGCGGGTCATACCTCCAACAACATAACCCAATAAAATCGTAATTTCTTTAACCGGAGCCACTAACATCTCTTCAATATTGCGTTGAAACTTGGTACCAAAAAACGAAGAAACCACGTTACCGTAAGCGTTCTGAATAATGGCCATCATAATTAAGCCGGGCACGACAAACTGCATATAATCAAAGCCACCCATATCACCAATACGGGAGCCAATTAGACTACCAAAAATAACAAAATACAGCGCAATGGTTATTGCTGGCGGCACTAAGGTTTGCACCCAGATACGCAGAAAACGTCGTATTTCGCGGTAGACAATTGTTTTAAATGCAATCCACTGGCCTAACATATTCATACTGCAGCTCCTTTGGCTTGAGTAGTGGAACTATCGACTTCAGAGTCATTGGCTTCGGAATCATCTGGCGCATTCAAAACAGATACAAACATTTCTTCAAGACGGTTGGCTTTATTACGCATACTAGTAATAGTAATGCCCTGCTCTGCCAGCAATTCAAACAACTGGTTTAAGGTTTGGTGCTGGTCAACCTCTACCTCAAAACAATGCTCATCCATTAAACGGAAGACAAAACCGGGCAGTTTTAACTCGGTAGAAATGCCTTCTTTGGTATCCAACACAAATACCTCACGTGTTAACTTACGCAACAACGCTTTCATACTGGTATTTTCAATAATAGTGCCCGCATCGATAATAGCGATATTGCGGCATAAACTTTCTGCCTCTTCTAAATAATGCGTGGTTAAAATAATAGTTGTACCGGTGGCATTCACCTTTTCTAAAAATTCCCACATTGAGCGTCGCAATTCAATATCAACACCTGCTGTTGGCTCGTCCAAGATTAACAACTTTGGCTCATGCACCAATGCACGAGCTATCATTAGACGACGTTTCATACCTCCCGAGAGCGTGCGTGAAACCATACCACGCATATCCCAAAGGTCTAACAGGCGAAGATATTTCTCGGCACGCTCTAGCGCCACACGACGTGGCAAGCCGTAATACCCACCCTGCGTAATCACAATATCAAGTACTTTTTCAAACTGGTTAAAGTTGAATTCTTGCGGGACAACACCAATACACTGTTTAGCCTCAGTAAAGTGGGTATCAATATTGTGGCCAAAGACACTGACTTGACCAGCAGTCTTTGACACCAAGGAGCAAATGACACCGATGGTTGTCGACTTGCCAGCGCCATTGGGGCCTAACAGGGCAAAGAAATCCCCCGCTTTAACGTTAAGACTAATACCTTTAAGCGCTTGAAACCCATTGTTGTAGGTTTTTTCTAAACCATTAATTTCTAGCGCCGCAAAACTATGCTCGTTTGTCATAAGCAAAAAGTCACTCCAGTAGGAAAATTGGCGCGAACAGCCGATGCGCCCAAAAGAACAATTCTGTCACAAAAAGGATATTGAAGCAGTAACATATGTACATCAGATAGCCCTAATCCGATCACTTAAGGATGAAATACTTAGCAGGATAAAATTTGCCGCTCTACACACCTAAAATATCAAAAAAACATAAAGACAGATTGTCTTAAACTTTTCTTTAAATAGTCATTAAGAAACCGTTACTTAAAGCGAAATAGCATCAAAATTAAATGGCACTTTAAGCCTAGTATTTTGTCCTTAAATGCCATGGCGATTTATTTTTTGACCAACATAATGCCCTAACCTGACGAAGCATGGATTGCGAGTTCACGTAACAAGGTTAAAGCTAATGTTAAGGCTCGATGCGATCAATATAATCGGTTTTCGATCATATTTGTCGGACATCTTTGTCGAACATAGTTGTAGGACATAGCATAGAGAGTATCGCCTAGCCATAACAACTTCTCATTCAACAAAACATCTACGGAAGGATTTGCCCATGAACGCTATTCATTACCAATACTACAACACCCCTTTTGGCGAACTTATTTTAGGCTCATTCGAAGGCAAGCTCTGCCTGTGCGATTGGCGCTACAGAAAAGCACGTCGCGTTATAGATTCTCGACTACAAAACGGCTTAAAGGCCTCTATGAAAGAACAAGACTGTCCGGTGCTAGTTAACACTAAACAACAGTTAGACGAATACTTTAATCGCCAACGGCAAACCTTTGAGCTACCACTTTTAACGGTAGGCACCGATTTTCAAAAAAGTGTGTGGCAAGCGCTGATTGATGTGCCATTTGGCAACACATCAACCTATTTAAAGCTAGCTGAAACCATTAAAAACAAAAGCGCTATTCGTGCCGTTGCTAATGCCAATGGCGCTAATGCGCTAAGTATTATTATTCCATGCCATCGTATTATTGGCAGTAATGGAAAAATGGTTGGCTATGCCGGCGGGCTTCCAACAAAAGAGAAATTGCTTACACTAGAAAATGATTTGTTTGCCGCTTAAAAACTATAAACGCTTATCAATGATATCGATTAGATTAGTTGCTACTAATCTAATCAACTAACAAGATGAGTTATGCGTTTATCATTATAGGAGCAAGGCGCTCTCTAATTTCGGGAGGAATAGTTGCAGACTGATTAGTTTGATAATCAAAATACACCATTATCGCATCGCCACGAGCCACTAATTGGTCACGCTGCCAAGCTTCATGCTTAACGACCATAGAGCTATTACCTATTTTCTCTATGCCTGTGCGAATAACAACCTCTTCGCCAAAAAAAATTTGCGCAACAAAATCAACCGACATCTTCGCCAAGATTAAAGGCCAATCATCAATACTCATCGAAGGGTGGACCGCGCTAAAAATACTATGACGACCCTGCTCAAACCAAACCGGTAACACGGTGTTATTGATATGCCCTAAAGCATCGGTTTCAGCAAAGCGTGGCGTAACGGTTAAACTTAACATGGCCTCTCCTATTCAAAGCGAATTTAACTCAAAGCGAATTTAACCCACAAACGCTATTGGCATTTTTAGTAACGCATTTCAGCGCAAAATAGCATTTTGGCGGATAGAAAAACAAGAGGGCTGATGATGAAAATTTAGGCAAGCATTCCAACGGCGTCAGAGCAAAAATGGCTTTTAGAAATAAACCGAGTTAATGCTCAAAAAAAATAAGTGGCGTCCCCTAGGGGACTCGAACCCCTGTTCCCGCCGTGAAAGGGCGGTGTCCTAGGCCACTAGACGAAGGGGACGGAACGTGGTGCACGTAGTGCTCTTCGTAAGGTGCGGCATAGTAGTGAGACAACATCGGCTCGTCAAGCATTCTCGTAAAGGTTTCGAAAAACTAATCTGATTTATGTAAACTCCGCGCTCCAGTTTGTAGTGGAGCCTTCATGCCGCCCGCCTTAGAAATTAAAAATTTGCAGAAAACCTACGCGAATGGGTTCGAAGCGCTAAAAGGAATTGATCTCGCGGTTGAGGAGGGTGATTTCTACGCGCTTCTCGGGCCCAACGGTGCAGGAAAGTCGACCACCATTGGTATCGTGAGCTCACTCGTGTCAAAAACGGGTGGTTCGGTAAAAATCTGTGGTATCGATATTGATGAGGATTTCTCGCTTGCGAAGAAACAAATCGGCATCGTCCCTCAAGAATTTAATTTCAATGTCTTTGAGAGTGTCGAAGACGTGTTGATCCATCAAGCGGGCTACTACGGTATTCCGATTGGGTTGGCGCGCGAGCGCGCCGAGTACTATCTCGAGAAGCTAGGCATTGCTGATAAGCAGAAAGTCCAAATGCGGATGCTGTCGGGCGGAATGAAACGTCGACTCATGATTGCGCGAGCCTTGGTGCACGAACCTCGCGTCCTCATTCTTGATGAGCCCACGGCCGGCGTCGATATTGAGATGCGCCGGAGCATGTATGACTTCCTCCGCGAGACCAACAAGGAAGGGCGCACTATTATTCTGACCACTCACTACCTCGAAGAAGCTGAATTGCTGTGTCGTAACGTCACTATTATCAATCAAGGTAAAATTGTGACAGAGGGTTCAATTAGAGATCTGCTACGCGATCTTAAAAGCGAGACCTTCTTACTTGATACGCAAAACGAATTACCTCCGGGTATCGCTATTGCGGGTTATCAGTTGCGACAAGTTGAGCCTCAGTGCTTGGAGGTGGATCTGCAGAAAGGGCAGGACCTGGCGCACGTATTTGCAGCCTTAAGTGAGCTGGGTGTCACGATTGTGAGCATGCGCAACAAAGAGAACAGACTTGAGCGAATGTTTGTGAATGTCTTGGAGGGTGCGTCATGAGTCCCTATGAACAGTGGATCGCCTTTCTGACGATTATGCGCAAGGAAGTGCGTCGGTACTTGCGAATTTGGACCCAAACCTTATTGCCGTCAGCGATCACAATGTCACTCTACTTTCTGATATTCGGCACCTTGATCGGTTCGCGTATCGGCACCATGGGTGGCGTGAGTTATATGGAGTTCGTTGTGCCGGGCCTGATTATGATGGCCATCATTACGAACACTTACGCAAACGTTGTGGGGTCATTTTTCGGCGCGAAATTCAACAACAGTGTTGAAGAGCTGTTGGTCTCTCCGACCCCTACTTACGTGATTGTGCTGGGTTATGCTGCAGGTGGCGTGAGTCGAGGTATTTTGGTTTCGATTATTGTGACCTCGGTAGCGCTCTTCTTCACCGACCTCGATATCCACAACTGGCTTGTGGTCATCGGCGTTGTTAGCCT
>CALKMW010000050.1 GCA_938092205.1 uncultured Pseudomonadales bacterium | reverse complement strand
GAAGAGATAAAGATACCGGCACCAGCAGTTGTTGCAGCATGGGAAACCTGAAGTACTTGATGATCTCTATCATCATCATCAACAAAGCCAAAATCGATGCTAGGGCAATTAGCTGAGTAACAACTATTCCAGTTTAAATCCTGGTCAAATGCTTGGATAGGTGAGTCAAACTCAACGCCAGCAGCGCCTTTCTCAAGGATTACAACTTTGGCTCCATCAGCAGGAATAACTACAACCTCTTCATTAAAAGAGGTTTGATTAGCCTTAGCGTTAATGGCTACTAAACATAGGCTTGTAAAAAATAAACAGTATGTCCATTTAATAAATTTAACTTTAGTCATTGCATAAACCCCTATCCAGAGACTCTACATATTATTAACTGAGAATATATTGATTTATAAAGCTCTAATTATTGTTATGTGTAAAGATAAATTATCTTAAGTTAAATTATTTATAAAAGCATTAATACTAAAGTACTAGGCTGTCAGACTTTTTATTATACAACCCACTAATCCATTCATAATATTTTCTTGTATTAATCATGGGGATCACCAATAATTTGCCTGGGGAGTAACTGTGATCATGTTCAATAAACATATCAGCAATACTCGACTGTCCTTGCCTTTTACCTTCCTCTTAATTTTGGGAACAACCTCCTGTGGCGGCTCAGAAAGTGGCTATAGCAGCCCAATCGAATCTGAGCAGCCCCCTACTGTTAATGCAAAATCGTCGGTGTCGGGCAAGGTTACTTTTGATGTTGTGCCGTTTTCAATCTATAACCAAGGCTTGGACGCAGACAACCCCTATCCATCGGCCGCGCGCGGAGTGCGTGTTGAGTTGCTGAATAACTCTGGCAGGGTTATCGCTTCGGGGAATACAGATGAAAACGGCAATTATGCCATTCAGGTAGATCGCGATTTGGACTTATTTGCTCGGGTTTCTGCAATGATGATTCAGACCAGCGGCCCTCAGTGGAATGTTAAGGTGACAGACAATACCAGCCTTATTGATAATGAGAATCCACTCTATGTAACCAATACATCAATGTTTAACACATCGGCAAATCGCGTTAGGAACATCCACTTACCCTCAGGGTTAAATGGTCAAAATGCAGGTATTAGATCTGCGGCACCCTTTGCCATCCTAGATGCTGTTTATGATGCTATGCAAACCGTGGTAGCGGTTGAGCCGAATATTATTTTACCACCGCTTGAGCTTCACTGGAGTCCAAACAACAATCCATCTAATGGATATTGGGAAAATGGCGACATAGGCACAACCTTCTATGATGTAAGTGGCAAAATTTATATTTTAGGTAGTGAATACCTGGATACCGATGAATATGATCGCCATGTAATTATTCATGAATGGGGTCATTACTTTGAGGACAAGCTGTCGCGATCAGATTCGATTGGTGGTTCTCATGATCAAAATGAATTACTCGATATGCGCGTTGCCTTTAGTGAGGCTTGGGGTAACACGATTTCAGCAATAGTCACTGATGATTCTGTATATCGAGATAGCAATGCCTTTTGGCCTTATTATGGATGGTCTGTAGATTTAGAATCTGGCTCCTCATCCGCTGTCGGCTGGTATAGTGAAACCTCATTGCAACAAATTTTGTATGATATTTACGACACTAACCCCGACAATGGCGATACTATCGCGCTGGGTTTTGAACCTATTTATTCAACATTAACCTCACCTGAATTTATTAATAGCGATTACTTAACCAGCATATATTTATTTTCTGAAATACTTAAAGATAGCCAGCCAGACGAAATAGATCTGAAAATTAATGCCCTTTTAACCGCCGAACAAATTTTTGGCTATGGCGAGAACGCTATTGGAGAAACAAATAACGGTAGCATTGATACTACCTTACCTTTGTATAAAACCATTAGCGCTAACAATGGGCCGATCAATCTTTGTTACGACAACAGAGCTGGCGTGATCAATAAACTGGGCAACAAAAATTATGTGGCATTGAATATTGATTCTGCTGGCATCTACAGCTTTAGCTTGCGCCCGAATGAATTGGTAAGCAACGGTCTGGACGCTGACCTTTTACTATTTAAACAGGGGATTAAGTTAGCTGAAGACCTTGGAAGCCAAAACAATGGTCGCGCTGGATTTTCTATCAATCTTGAAGCCGGTGACTATATGATTGAGATGGGCGTGTGGGACCCTAATAGCCTTGCTCCAATAGGTTCACACTGCTTTGATTTAGATGTAAGCGATTTTTAATAAGAGGGTATGTGATGCAACAACTTGTAAAATTAAGTTTAATTACCTGTGCTTTGTTAATCATTAGTTGTGATTACAGTTCGTCTAACTCACCCTCAACTGAAGAACAGCCCCAGTATAACTCACATGGCCCACACAGTTCAGACAAGGCTTATAGCTACCAAAAGCCTGGGGCTAATATCAGGTTGTCACATAATTATTCTGGATCTTCTAAGGTTGGCGAAACGCAAAATATAGAGCTTATTTTTACCGAACAGTATCAATCAGGTCAGATGAACCTGAGACTTATCCCCGATACAGGACTGATGGTTCAACCTGCAAAGCAGGACTATATGTTTTCAATGCAAGGCCAACAAACGCACCCTATTGCGCTCTCAGTTAGAGCTGAAAGCGCAGGCAAGTATTTACTCAAAATTTTTGCCTCAGTAGAGGATGAAAAAGGTCAGATAAGTAATCGGGTGATGGCAATGGCTTTCTATGTTGGCAAAACTAGCGGCAGCCTTAATAAGCCACAGCCACCCTCTTTTGGCGATAAGGTAATTGATTTACCCTCTGAAGAAAGTGGCCGTTAGTGTTAATTAGGGCAAATCGTCTACTAACTCGCCTTCTTCAGGCTCAATAAGATCTTCACGATCGACATTCATTGCCAGCATCACTGTGGCCGCAACATAGATAGACGAATAGGTACCAATACCTACACCAATCATTAACGCAATAGCAAAGTTATGAATTAGCTCACCGCCAAACAAAAACAATGCTAATAGCACTAACATTGTTGTCATCGAGGTATTGATGGTTCGCCATAGGGTTTGCGATAGAGATTCGTTAATTACCTCAACCGCAGAAGCCTTACGGATCTTTCTAAAGTTTTCACGGATTCTGTCCGACACCACAATAGTATCGTTCAGCGAATACCCCACTACCGCGAGTACTGCCGCCAAAACAGTTAGGTCAAATTCAAGGCGGGTAATAGAGAAAATACCCAGGGTAATAACTACGTCGTGCACCAGGGCTAATACCGCACCCACAGAGAATTTAAACTGAAAACGAATAGCGACATAGAGCATCACCACAGCTAGGGCAATTAACATACCCAAACCACCTTTATCGCGCAGCTCTTCACCGATTTGTGGGCCGACAAAATCAACACGTCGTAAATCTATTTCTTCATCACTGACCTTGAGCACTGAATATAAACGCTCAGCTAGCCCTTGATCGGGCTGACCCTGCATTCGAATCAAGACATCTGAATCTGAACCATAATGCACAACCACAGGGTCATCAAACCCTGCCTGATTAAGTTGGTTACGTAAATTGGCAACATCTACCGGCTTTTGGTAACCCACTTCAATTTGAGTACCACCAGAAAAATCCAAACCTAAGACTAAGCCCTGACTAAACAATGAGCCAGCAGAAACTAACAATAGGACAGTGGAAAAAACTAACGCGATTCGGCGCAAGCCCATAAAATTGTAGATTTTTAATTCACTCATGCTTCCGATCCTATATCCAAAGTTTGTCGACTTTGCGACCACCGACAATGGCATTTACCAAACCGCGGGTTAACACGATTGAGGTAAACATCGAGGTTAAAATACCAATTGATAGCGTGACTGCAAAACCCTGCACTGGGCCTGAACCGATTAGGAACAATATAACTGCCACAATTAAGGTTGTGGTATTGGCATCTAGAATAGAGACAAAGGCACGATCGTAGCCGGCACTTATTGCCCCCTGCACTGAGGCTCCGCCTGCTAATTCTTCGCGAATCCGCGAGAAAATAAGTACATTGGCATCAACTGCCATACCCACTGTTAGAACGATACCGGCAATACCGGGCAATGTTAGGGTTGCACCGAGTAATGACATACAGCCAACAAGCAGCAGTAAATTCATGGTTAGGGCAATATTGGCAAGCACACCAAAGCCACGATATACCACAATCATAAACAACAGCACCAACGCCATACCAATAGATACCGACTTCACACCTAAATCGATATTATCTGCACCCAATGAGGGGCCAATGGTACGCTCTTCAACAATATACATGGGTGCCGCAAGTGCACCTGCTCTTAGCAATAGCGCTAACTCAGAGGATTCTCGCTGGCTATCAATACCGGTAATGCGAAATGACTTACCCAACTGGCTTTGCACCGTAGCCAAGCTAATAATATGCTTTTCAACAAAGGGTACTGGGGTGATTAGCATTTCGCCATTGTCCCCAAGGGATTTCTCTAGCTTGGTTTTATATTCAATAAACAAAACGCCCAAACGACGACCGATATTGTCTCGGGTAGAGTGGCCCATCTGCCAACCACCTTTAGTATCTAGGGTAATATTTACCTGAGGACGGCCGTTTTCATCATAACTTGAACGGGCATCAGTAACATTTTCGCCGGTAATAACTGGACTGGTTTCTAATTTAGCATCTAGCCCTCGGCCATCGCGAAATTCAAATACTTCACCTATTCTGCCCTCGGCTTCTAAACGGAATTCTAAATTTGCCGTCTTACCAATGATTCTTTTAGCTTCTGCAGTATCCTGAACACCGGGCAACTCAACCACAATACGGTTTTTACCTTGACGAGAAACTATAGGCTCAGAAACACCTAGCTCATTGACACGATTGCGCAATGAGGTCAGGTTTTGCTTGATCGCATTATCTTCAATTTGACCCTGCGCTATATCGCTGAGTTGCAACACTAAGCTAAGAGGGTTTTGACCCTGTTGGCTTTGCGGCTGAAGATCTCTAAAGTTGGCTCGAATAAGGCTAGCTGCCTGTTCAACCTGCTGTTCGTTACGAAAACGCCCAATAATTTGCTGGCCTTTAAGCTCAAAACTTCTATAGCGTATTTTTTCTTCTCGAAGACTTGATTTAACTTCCTGCAAATCACCCTCAAGGCGAGTAGCCAGCGCAGAATCAAGATCTACTTCAAGTAAGAAATGTACACCACCACTTAGGTCTAGACCCAGTTTCATTGGTGTACCACCTAAATCACTTAACCACTGCGGCGTTGTAGGTGCTAGGTTAAGCGCAACAATATATTCACCGCCCATTTCAGCTTGCACCACTTCTTTGGCGCGCATTTGCAGATCACTGTCCACTAATCGAATAAGCGCTGATTCACCATCAGCCTCGCCGGCAAAGTAGTCTATTTTTGCTTCAGCAAGTGCTTTTTCGACTTTAGTTAATACCGCCTGATCAATCTTCATGGCACTACTTTGCCCAGAAAGCTGCAGTGCTGGATCTGGCGGATACAGATTGGGGGCTGCATAGATAAATGCAAAGGCAACCACCATAAGAATCATTATGTTTTTCCACAACGGGAATTTATTCGGCATTCTTTGTTCCTTTAATTCCTTAATTACCTCGGTATAAATACTGAGATAGCTGAATAGCGAGGCATTATAGCCATAATAGAATATATTGGGGCATATTTAACAAATTAAACCACTAAGCCCACATTATCAGCAGATATATTATGAGGGTCTTGGCTGCCCCTGCTTGCGATAGAATTCATCAACAAATTCATCTAATTGATCATTTTCAATGGCATCACGTAAGCCCTGCATTAAATTTTGATAGTAACGAAGGTTATGAATGGTATTTAGCTGAGCCCCTAAAATTTCGCCACACTTATCTAAGTGATGCAGATACCCTCGAGTAAAATTCTGACAGGTATAACAATCGCATTCAGCATCAAGCGGCGAGGTATCACCGCGATGCACAGCATTGCGAATCTTTATCACACCGGTTGAAGTAAACAGGTGACCATTGCGAGCATTACGGGTTGGCATCACACAGTCAAACATATCAATGCCGCGCAATACTGCCTCAACTAAATCGGCTGGTTTACCTACACCCATAAGGTAGCGCGGCTTATCCGCCGGCATATTATCGCCGAGATGCTCTAGTATGCGGATCATATCTTCTTTAGGCTCACCTACTGAAAGACCGCCAATGGCATAACCATCAAAACCAATTTCCTCAAGACCCGCCATAGATTCATCGCGCAATGTTTCATACATGCCGCCCTGCACAATACCAAATAATGCCGAGGGGTTGTCGCCATGGGCTTTTTTGCTACGCTCAGCCCAACGCAATGATAGCTGCATTGAATCATTCGCCTGCTTTTCCGTGGCCGGGTAAGGTGTGCATTCGTCAAATATCATCACCACATCACTACCCAGATCGCGCTGAACTTGCATCGATTTTTCGGGATCAATAAATACCGGGCTACCATCAATCGGTGATTTAAATTCAACACCTTTTTCGCTAATTTTGCGCATATCACCCAAACTAAACACCTGAAACCCACCAGAGTCAGTCAAAATAGGCCCCTGCCACTGAATAAAATCATGCAGGTCACCGTGCTTTTTAACCACCTCCGTACCGGGTCGCAACATCAGATGAAAGGTATTACCCAAAATAATCTCAGCACCTATTTCTTTAATATCGCGGGGCAACATACCCTTGACCGTGCCATAGGTTCCCACAGGCATGAATGCTGGTGTCTGTACCTTGCCGCGAGGAAAACTCAACTCACCACGACGTGCCTTACCCGAGGTAGTTGATAGCTTAAATTGCATAGCGCAGGTTCTTGAATCAGTGTCAGTCATTAGGGACATCCTTGGTAGCATCGGGGTTATGGCTTAGCAACATAGCATCACCATAGCTGAAAAAGCGGTAACGCTCAGAAACCGCCTGCTGATATGCCTTCATTATAGATGTGTAACCGGCAAAAGCAGAGACCAACATTAACAATGTAGATTCTGACAAATGAAAGTTAGTTAGCAATCGATCGACTACCTTAAATTCATAACCCGGGTAGATAAAAATATCCGTATCGCCCTGATAGGGAGCAATATCACCGGAACTAGATGCAGTCTCTAAGCTGCGCACACTAGTGGTACCAACAGCAAACACCTTACCACCGCGAGCTTTTGTAGCCTTAACCTGCTGACACACCGATTCGCTAACCTCTAACCATTCTGAGTGCATCCTGTGCTCAGCGATATTGTTAACCCGAACGGGCTGAAAAGTCCCCGCACCTACATGCAGGGTTACAAAGGCCAATTCAGCCCCTTTAGCTTGTATATCGGCTAATAATTGATCATCAAAATGCAAGCCTGCGGTAGGCGCCGCCACAGCACCGGGCTGGTCGGCATAAACTGTTTGATAGCGGGTTTTATCATCTTGCGTGTCTTCACGGTCAATATACGGCGGCAGTGGCATATGCCCGATTTCATCGAGCATAGACAATAGAGGCGCACTAAATTCGAGCTCAAACAAATCATCCACTCGACCTAGCATATTTGCCGAAAAGCCATTATCAAATATCAAGGTCGCCCCTGCTTTTGGTGACTTGCTGGCTCTAATATGCGCTAGGGCGGTTTGGTTACCAGTAATACGCTCGATTAATAGCTCAACATTGCCGCCAGTTTCTTTTTTGCCAAAAACTCGCGCAGGAATAACCTTAGTGTTATTAAATACCAGTAAGTCGCCGGCCTGAATATGGTCCAAGATATTGGCAAAACTCTGATGCTCGATATCACCAAGAGCACTCATTGCCAGCAAACGACTGCCACGACGATCGGCGGTAGGTTGACGAGCAATTAACTCATCAGGCAAATCAAAACGAAAATGATCTAAACGCATGAATAAAACTATTAATTGATTGAATTCTGTTAGGGCGCAAGGGTATAGAAAATCACTCAAAACGCCAACTTATTTAGCAAATTACATCAACATACGTTATTGACCGCAGGGCGATCACTGCTATAATCGCCGCCCTGCTTTTACAGCAATGCCAGAGTGGTGAAATTGGTAGACACAGGGGATTCAAAATCCCCCGCCCTTAAAAGCGTGCCGGTTCGAGTCCGGCCTCTGGTACCAAACAGTAACACCCGCCTTTTTAGGTGGGTGTTTTTGTTTGCATTACCTTTCAAAAAAAAAAGCCGAAAATAAACTAATTATTGCAACATTTAGCGACAATTTGTGTGGTTTTAATGAATTTTAGCAGCAATATGGTGCATTTAGCGATAAGCCTTTAGTAGCAACTATTACATCCGCACATAGGTTTGAGTAACCACTTGCCCGTCACAATTGAACGACTGAGTCATATGGTTTTCATCAATCAACTTACAAACAACATCCGCTTTATGCTCTGAATAATTATCCCATGAGCCTGTCATCCCCGACTCAATTACCCTATCACCACCCTTAACATCAAAAACACCAAAGCCAAAATTCCTAATTTTTTCACCCGAATGGAGGAAACTTTGCAACACAATGTAATGACCGCCACCTATCATTTTAGTTTCGGTAAATTCTGTTGCATCTATACTGTCAGAATGACGTTTTTCCAACGCCCAAAGACCATCATATGGTGACACGCCACCAGGCGCACGATGCCAAACCTCTACCATCTTCTCCAAAACGCGACCATCATCATAGGTCATACCATGCAATACCTGATCGAACCCCAACTCTGTGGGCTCAATACTGATTTCAAAACTCAAATCAGAAAGCGGACCATCGTGATTCACTAGAGGCACTTCAACCATACCGCCATTGATCCATGTCGCATTGCCAGCACCCACGTCCATATCGCCAGTAGATTCATTATCAAAAGCAAACATAAACTTGCCTTTGGTATAAATTTTAATCTGATCTCTTAGCTTAACGGTTGTCTCGCCCTTTTCTGTAATTGTGACCTGCGATAGCAAAAAGGCGCCATCTGATAAAAGTTTCATTAATTTGCACTCCAATTTTTGCCTAACATAATCAAATTTAACTCCCTTAAAAATTTAAGCTAATGCCATTTTTCTATTAACTTAATCTGCTATTAAGCTAACAAAATACAGGGTAAATCTATAGGTTTTTTCTCTCCAAACAAAGCACCTTAAATCCTTTGAGCGCTATATATTACTTAGGATTTTATTGACTAGGCAAACTCATTCAAACAGCACCATGCTTAACGGCTTAAAAATTACCCCTATTTATCTCAAAATATGGCTAGTCTAACGCGCCATACTAGTAAAAACCGGCAAAAAAACGTTAAATTGAGTGTTGGTATTGAGTTACAAATACCCATCAATAATTTAAAGATACTTCCTATGAGGGTGGTCATGAAATCTATTTTACAAAAATTCAGTGCGAAAACTGCACAAAAATTTGCACTGGTTGGCTTAACAAGCATAGTCATTACGGCTTGCGGCGGCCCTGAAACCGCATTACCGAAACAAAAAGACACGCTCGGCCCACAAATTACTTTGAATGCTGCAGGTGATTTGGCCAAAGTTCAGGCTACTGATGGAACCACATCATACAAGGCATCCTCTGAGGTATCTAAAAGCGATCATGTTATTGCCTATAAGCAAAGTCACGATTTAGGCGTGAATTTCACTGACCCAGGCGCCGTTGCTAGAGACCTTTGGGAGGGTTATAAAACCTACCAAACTGAAGGCAATATAAATATAAATGCTCAAGGCATTCAGACCATTACATACACCGCTCATGACTCAAGTGGTAATACATCAACCCTTATTAGGGAAGTAGAGGTTGTTGATGCAACGTCACCAGTAATAACATTAAATGGTGAGCCTACTGAGCTGGTAACAACAAATGACACGTTTACAGACCCAAGTGCAACAGCTGTGGATGGCGTTGATGGTGTCATTACAGGGCAACCAACAGTTCTTATAGAGAAAAAATCAAAACAAGATGGTTCATTCAGCACGGTTGCGGACATTGATACGTCCGAGTCAGCAGAGTATAGATACACATACACATTTACTGATGTTGCCGGCAACTCAGCTAGCCTTTCAAGAAAGGTTTTAGTGATTCCTGCTGATGGAGACAAAGTCGTTATCCTTGAAAAAGGTGCTGCTGGTGACGAATTCGACTCACCTATCCAAGCATTTGACCAAGATTTAAACTGGAATAGTTGTTACTCAGCCGATTGCCCAAGTATCGATTTTGGTTTTGTTGATGATGAAGACAGAGATCATCAAGTACTTCAGGTTTCCCATGCTGCAACAACTGCTGGTGCCGGTATCTTTATCTCTTCTAGCGATCCGATTGATCTTCGCGGCTCCCGCGAAGACGGTATCTACCAATTAGACCTTAAGGTAATCTCTGGCGATCGAAGAATTTCATTTAAATCGGACTGCGGCTACCCCTGTGGTGGTGGCAACCAAGATATAACTGTATCTCAACAGGGTGTCTGGGAAACCATTGCTGTCCCGGTAGAAGACCTTATTCCTAATGGCCCTGAAGGTAATATCCTCGATTTGGAAATTGTTAAAGGTGGCCTAGTCATTCAAGCTACCGGCGCTTACGGCACAGTTTTCCGCATTGACAATGTTATCTGGAAATGTGGCACCACCTGTGAAGGTGTTGATGTTCCTTTCGTCCCTGTTGACTGGGAATCAACTCATGAAGATAAAGCAGTGGGCTATGATGCACCAACTTCTTATGACGGCTACACGCAAGTGTGGGCAGATGAGTTT
>CALKMW010000049.1 GCA_938092205.1 uncultured Pseudomonadales bacterium | reverse complement strand
ATAATTTTCTGAGTGACAATAACGGGGAAAAGTTGGCACACAATATGATACGTTGTATCATATTTAACCTAAATAACCACTTTATTCTTTATTTTCACAGGTCTTTCTGATGACACAACAACTCCCTGTAACTGTACTTTCTGGCTTTCTTGGTGCGGGTAAAACAACTTTGCTAAGCCATATTCTTAATAACCGTGAGGGCAGGAAAGTTGCAGTTATTGTTAACGATATGAGTGAAATTAATATCGATGCCAGTATGGTTCAAAATGATGTTTCCTTAAGCCACAAGGAAGAAAAGCTGGTTGAGATGAGTAATGGCTGTATCTGTTGCACACTGCGAGAGGATTTGCTTCTCGAGGTAAATAATCTGGCGAAAGAGGGCAAGTTTGATTATCTGGTGATTGAATCAACCGGTATTTCAGAGCCTTTGCCTGTGGCGGAAACCTTTACTTTTGCTGATGAAGATGGGGTTTCTCTGTCCGATGTGGCGAAGCTAGACACTATGGTGACGGTTGTCGATGCGGTCAATTTCTTGAAAGATTACGATGAGGCGAAATATCTTCAGGATACCGGTGAATCATTGGGTGAGGAAGATGAGCGTAGTGTTGCCGATTTGTTGGTTGATCAGGTTGAGTTTGCCGATGTATTGCTGATTAGCAAAACTGACTTGGTGCTAACCCAAGATATTGAAAGATTAACCGCTATCCTTAAAACATTGAATACGGATGCACAAATAATCCCCATGGCTAATGGGCAGGTCGCTATTGATGAAGTACTTAACACGGGTCTATTTGATTTTGACCGCGCACAGCAGGCTCCTGGTTGGCTTAAGGAGATGCGTGGCGAGCATGTTTCTGAAACCGATGAATATGGTATTGGTAGTTTTACCTATGTAGCACGTCGGCCTTTTTACCCTGAAAAATTCCATCATTTTCTGCACAATTCTGAGCAGTACGGAAAATTAATTCGTTCAAAAGGCTTCTTTTGGTTAGCGACACGACCAGAATTTGCCGGTCAATGGAGTCAGGCAGGTGGTATTGCTCGCTATGGTTTTGGTGGCATGTTTTGGAAAGCTATTCCCAAAGAAAATTGGCCGAGTGATGAAGAGTATTTGGCAACCATTGAAAAACAATGGGAAGAGCCGTTTGGCGATATGCGCCAGGAGCTAGTGTTTATCGGTCAGGGCCTTGATCAAGTGGCTATGACTAAGGCACTTGATGACTGTTTGCTCACTGATAATGATCTTCTTGAAGGCAAAGAGCATTGGGCTACTTTTAGCGATCCTTTCCCGGCATGGAACGAAGCCTAATGGGTGCATTAAATACAGCTAAAAGCGCCAATTCTCAGATATTATTACGTCGGGCTATTGAGGGTGATAATTCAGCTGTTCTCACCGATATCTATCAAGACGATACTAATATAGTGATTTGGCAGCGAAGTCTTGCTCAAAGTATTGCACAGGCGGCTGATAGTATTATTGATTCTCAGCCGACATTGGAGAAGTTATTAGTCCTTAGCCCAGAGGATGCATCAGCTGAGGTAGAGCAGGCCTTAGGTAGTTCTCCAGAGGCGGCTGTATTAGCTGAGGATATTGCTCAGCTGGTTGATATGTTCTGTTGTTTATTTGACTTAAAACGCGCGGCATTACGATTTTCAGTGCTAGATCGTGCCATGTGTCCGCGCTTTCATGTGGATCGTGTTCCCTGTAGGCTGGTAACAACCTATCAGGGTATCGCCACAGAATGGTTGCCGCATAATGTGGCTGATAGAAGTAAACTTGGTGCTGGTAATATGGGGAAACCTGACGATATGTCAGGCCTGTATGATAATGCCAACCACATTAAGCAATTGAAATCTGGCGATGTTGCTTTACTTAAAGGTGAGTTATGGCAAAACAATGAGGGTGCAGGGCTTATTCATCGCTCACCGCAGTTAGCTGATAATTGTCGTCGCCTGCTGTTAACAATTGATTTTGTTAATGACTAAGAAAGCCGATTGATTGGAGAATAAAAATGAATAAACCTTTTTTTACTATTATTTTTTTGGCATTGACCACTTTCACAGTTTCAATTTGCAGTCATGCAGAGCAAAAAGACAATAGCCTTGATGCACATGTTCATGGTCTCTCTGAGTTAACTATAGCAATGGAGGGCGATAGTCTTGAGATTCAGTTTGAATCGCCCGCAATGAACTTGGTTGGCTTTGAATATAAGGCGACTAGCAACAAGGATATTGCGACGGTTAGGAATGCTGAGTCGCTGTTAAGCCACGCTGAAAACTTATTCGTATTTTCTGACTCTGATTGTCAGCTGATTAAGACCAGTGCAGATGCATCTGCTCTTATTGAAGAAGATCATCATAGTGAGACACATAAGGACCACGATGATCACCACGGACATAAAGATCACGATGATCATAAAGATCACGATGACCATCAGAATCATAGCGAAATAGTGGCTTATTACAGTTATAGCTGCAAAAACCTTTCAAACCTGTCGTCAATAAAGGTTACTTTATTCGACTCTTTCCCGGGTATTTATAAGATTAATGCGATGTGGGTTACGGGTTCAAAGCAGGGTTCGTTAACACTTACCGCTAGTAATCCTACGGTGACTTTAAGGTAATTATGATGGCTAATGTAGATGGCGTTATTCAGCAGGCTGAAAATTATTGCAAAGCCAAGGGTGCTCGATTAACCACTAAGCGAAAGCAAGTTTTGAGAGGTCTGATTGAATCTAATAAGGCGCTTTCGGCTTATGAATTGATCGATTTTTGTCACCAGCATTTCGGTGAGAAAATGCCCCCTATGTCGGTCTATCGTATCTTAGAGTTTCTTGAGCATCATCATCTTGTGCACAAGCTCAATCTTGCAAATAAATATGTAGCCTGTACACATATAAGTTGTGACCATACGCATGCTATTCCGCAATTTTTGATATGTATAAATTGCAGTAAGGTTAAGGAAGTTAGCATTAACCAAGCAACTATTTCAGACCTAAGCGAAACAGCTAAAAATGCAGGCTACGATCTATATACGCCACAAGTTGAGCTTAACTGCCTTTGTCAAAGTTGTCTTCCAGCTTGATAAAACAATAATCTTCAATTTCTTGTTAAGGCTTTTAGTGGCTAATTTTTAACTATTTGCCAAATTTTTTTAATCAATAGTGTCGGTTTAGTGCTGTATAATAGCTGTTTTTAAAGCGTCAAATTAATAATCATTATTTAGGACTTTGAATATGGAAAAAAGTGAAATCACAGCATTATTCGAACAGTGGAATAGTGCGCTTCAAACCCGAGACCCAAAACAAGTGGCAGCGCTTTATGCGGCTGACGCAATCTTATTGCCTACAGTTTCGAATAAAGTTCGTCACAACCATGACGAGATTGAAGATTACTTTGTACATTTTCTAGCCAAGGGGCCTCAGGGCGTTATAGACGAATCCAATGTTAGAATCTTTGGTGAGCTCGCTATTAATTCGGGGGTTTATACCTTTACTTTTAGTGATGGCGCTACTGTACAGGCAAGGTTTACCTATGTTTATCGCTGGGATGGACAACGTTGGTTGATTATCGAACATCATTCATCGGCGATGCCTGAATAAAATAGGGATATCAAAAATTAATAGATCAACGAACTCTAGTATGGCTCGATTATTTGTAGACAATTTGACCGTTATTGACTTCTCGTACCTCGATTTTGAGCGCGGTGTTGTTGGCGAATCATGGATTGTCGATATTGAGTTGGCAGGCGACTTAGATGATCAAGGTATGGTGTTTGATTTTGGTCATGTAAAAAAACAAATTAAACAGTTTATTGATGCTGAAATTGACCATCGTCTATTAGTTCCCACAGCCTTGTCCAACTGTATAACTAAAACATCTGACAACCAATTGCAGATTGATTTTCAGTTACAGTCTGGCGGATTAA
The DNA here is from genome assembly GCA_938092205.1 of uncultured Pseudomonadales bacterium. GTDB lineage: Bacteria > Pseudomonadota > Gammaproteobacteria > Pseudomonadales > Porticoccaceae > HTCC2207. The sequence continues at coordinate 14,682 of CALKMW010000049.1, read as the reverse complement.
TTGCTCACCAGTCACCCGCTGATGCTGTTTTATTGGTTGATGCTAACAAAATTGAGGCTAGTCATATTGCCAAAGATTTGCAGGCAAGAATTGCGGCATTGTTACCGGATAATGTTAACGAGGTACTTATACATCTTCGCCATGAGGAGATTAGCGGTGCTTATTACCATTATACCCATGGTTTGCAAAAGCATTTGGGCCAATGTCAGCGCATAGCACATGGTCATCGCTCTCGTATCGAAATTACAACAGATGGTCAGCGTAATCTGCAGCTAGAAGCACATTGGGCGAAAATCTTAAAAGATGGCTATATAGCCACACAAGAGCATATTACTGATGAATTTGAGCATAATGGTATTGCTCATACAAATTTAAAATATACTGCTCAACAGGGAGATTTTTCCATAAGTCTGCCAAGTTCTAATGTATATGTAATGCCAATTGAAACTACCGTAGAGAATATCGCTAATCATCTGGCAGAGGTTATTGCTCAGCAATATAAAACACCTGTGGTAGTTAAAGCCTTTGAGGGTCTTCAAAAGGGTGCTTTTGGTAAGGTAGCGAATTAACTGATGACGACTAAAACAACCGCTATAAAAGCAATCCCCACTAATATTATTACTGGTTTCTTAGGGGTTGGTAAAACCACCGCAATTTTAAATCTGCTAAAAAATAAGCCTGAAAATGAACGCTGGGCAGTGCTTGTGAATGAGTTTGGTGAGATCGGCGTCGATGGCAGTTTGTTTCAAGGTCAACAGAGTACTGAGCAGGGTGTTTTTATTAGTGAGGTACCTGGCGGCTGTATGTGCTGTGCCGCAGGGCTCCCTATGCAAATTGCTTTGAATCAACTGTTGAATAAATCAAAGCCTGATCGTCTTTTGATTGAGCCTACAGGGTTGGGTCACCCTAAAGAAGTATTAGAAATACTGTCAGCGGATTATTATCAGGATGTCTTGTCTTTACACAAGACTGTGACCCTAGTAGATGCGCGCAACCTTACAGACACTCGTTATACCGATCACCAAACCTTCAATCAGCAAATAGAGATTGCCGACTTAGTTATTGGCAATAAGCTAGATCTCTATCAAGTTGATGATAAGTCGAGATTAACGAACTATGTTAAAACCCATGGGCAAGCTGATGCACAGACTATTTTTTGCCAGCACGGTGAGATACCGTTTTCTGCTTTACAGGGTCTGACTAGCGGATATACCAAGGCGCCTCATCACCATCACCATCATCATAAGCAAGAAAAGCCATTGGTTTCGGAGCAACCAATGCCAGAGATTGGTTTCCTTAGTGCTGTAAACGAAGGTGAGGGGTTTCAAAGTGTTGGTTGGCGATTTGCAGCGAACAAAGTATTTAATTATCAAAAACTATTTGCACTTTTAACAGGTATTAATGCTGAGCGAATGAAAGCGGTATTTATTACTAATGATGGTGTTTTTGGTTATAACCTAACGCCTGATGCACTCACAGAGATTGAATTAGACGACTGTCTTGAAAGTCGTATTGAGCTTATATCAGTTAAGGTTGATGATTCTCTAGAAGCTGAACTGCTTGGATGTCTGGTTGAGTGACCTATTCAGTGTAGGGCTCGTAAGATGCCATCTTAAGACTATAAGCGGCAGTAGCCATATAATTTTCAATCAATTTAGTGCTTAATGTTCCAGAAATCCAAAATGGGTCATACAGGGTATCCAGCTTTAAACCCTGAGGCGCATGCACATAGATAATTTGATTGGGTGGCGGTGGTGGTGAATGAATACAGGCACCGAAGTAGGGGACTAAAAAAAACTCTGTGATACTTTCTTCGTCAAATTCCACAGGCACCACAAAACCGGGTATACGAATAGTCTGAGCATTTAATTGTTGAATGATGTTTGTTGAAACCAAAGCTTGCTGATAACGATCATTAGCGGCGGAATTTACTGCGTCATTAAGCATATCAGCGATTTCATCGTCAGTGGCATTTTCTTCCAAATCATCGATATAACTCGGTGGATTCATTAGTACATCTAAATCTTCTTTAGGGATTAAATCATTCCATTCGATTTGCTTAAAAGAAGGCGAGGCTATTTTTTTTTGCTCAATTACGGGATTGCTAGTGTCGACTTTTTTTTCATCACCCAACACCTCAGAAGCCACTAGAAAACATAGGCTTAGGCTTACTGTGATTAGGGTAAAAAATTGCAGCATAATTTTCTAAATTCAGCGCTTTATGGATGTTATAGGGTATCATATCATTCTATTTTTAGCGTAACCTAAACAGTTTTATAAGGCTTTTAACAGATAATATGGCTATTGAGCTTGCCGATATTCGTTTCCATTACCCGAGTCGAGCCGAACATACAGTGCTTAATGTTCCCTCATGGTCTTTAAAAACGGGTACTCAAGCGTTTGTCTATGGCCCCTCTGGCGGAGGGAAGTCGACCTTGTTGGGCCTATTAAGTGGGTTGCTTAGCCCTAACAGTGGACAGGTTAGGGTGCTTGGGCAATGCTTAGATACCTTGAGTAATCGTCAGCGCGATCAATTCCGTGCTGCGAATATTGGTTATGTCTTTCAGCAGTTCAATCTTATGCCTTACCTTAATGCGATTGATAATGTGCTTTTGGCGACCCAGTTTTCTCAGTCAAATAACAGGGGTGGCAAGGAAAATGAAGTTAAAGTACTTTTTAATGCGTTAAATATCCCTGAAAATGAATGGCAGATACCCTGTCGTGATTTAAGTGTCGGCCAACAACAACGTGTTGCTATAGCGCGCGCATTGATCAATAAACCAAAGTTGCTGATTGCCGATGAGCCAACCTCATCTCTTGATCAGGCTAATAGCGACGCTTTTATGAAGCTGTTGATGCCAATGGCGGCTGACAACAATATGACTTTGCTGTTTGTAAGCCATGATCACTCATTGTCGAGCTATTTTACTTCAGTAGAATCCCTAGGTGATTTCAATCAAGTGGAGGGCATTAATAATGCTAGCTAAACTTGCATTGCAAAGCCTATTAGACCGCAAGGGATCGGCCATGCTGTCGCTATTAGCTATGACTGTCAGTGTATTTGTGCTATTAGCGGTGGAGCATATTCGTCACCAAACCAAAGATAATTTTTCTAATACGGTTTCCGGGGTTGATCTTATTGTTGGCGCCAGAACAGGCAATATAAATTTACTTTTATATTCTGTATTTAGAATTGGATCGCCAACCAATAATATTCGCTGGCAAACCTATGAAAATATAACCAGCAATAAACTGGTTAAATGGGCTATCCCAATTTCGCTGGGTGATTCGCATAAGGGTTATCGTGTGCTGGGTACAACTCAAGATTACTTTGAGTATTTTAGTTATGGTAAGAAAAATCGCCTAGAGTTTGATCAGGGGCACCAATTTGATCAGCTATTTGATGTGGTCTTGGGCGCTGAGGTTGCCAATAAGTTGGGCTATAGTTTGGGCGATAAGGTTGCCTTAGCTCATGGCATTGCTACAACGAGTTTTAGTATGCATGATGATAGGCCCTTTACGGTGGTCGGTATTTTGGCAGCTACTGGAACACCAGTCGATCAAACCCTGCATGTCAGTTTGAAAGGAATAGAGGCTATTCATATAGATTGGCAACATGGAGTTAAGGTAGCTAATACTGAACTCACTCAGAGTGACCTTGAAAAGGTTGACCTTCAGCCTAAGAGTATTACTGCCTTTATGTTAGGTCTTAGCTCCAAAATGGCTACTTTTCAGGTTCAAAGATCAATTAATGAATATGCATCTGAGCCGGTTGTTGCCATTTTGCCAGGCGTAGCCTTATCAGAGCTTTGGCGCATGATAGGTGTTTTAGAAAACACATTGTTATTAGTCTCGATATTAGTTTTTATAGCAGCCTGTTTGGGTGTTAGTTCAATGCTTCTGGCATCAATTCGTGAACGCCGGCATGAAATACAACTGCTTCGCATTATAGGGTCGCCGCCGTACTTTCTATTTTTATTGATTGAGTTAGAAGCACTTTTGATTACATTGCTCGGCTGTTTGCTAGGTGCGACACTTCTAATGGCTTGTTTGGCATCACTGCAGGGTTATTTAGTGGCTGAGTATGGAATTTATATTGCCAGTAATATACTCACGAAACATAGCGGTTATCTCCTGATGTCGATCATTATGGCATCTATTGTTGTTGCCATTATTCCCTCCTTAAGTGGCTATAGAAAGGCCAGAGAAAGCTAATAAAGTGGTTGCCTCAAATTATAGAAATACATCGCTTAAAATTTATAACGACGCCTTATATTTGAGGTAACTCTGGCGATCAGCTCAAACGAGTTTTCAGGTTCAAATGTGCCATGGTTAAATATATTGGTTTTATTTATTTGCAGCCATGAATAAAACTTGAGGATTTCTGAATTAAGACTCATACCTTCCTTATAATATTTTGGCACCCACTCATTATGAAGTTTGTTAATTTCGCTGATAGTTTGTGTTTTGTTCATAAGCTCCTGTTATCCTCTTTCAACCCATTTCGCTATAAGTTTAGATCATGCTTAACTTTTTTTTGATTTTTATCATTTGAGCAGGAAGGCTGGGTTTGAAATCTTCACTTTCCACAATATATAAGCCTTAGTAACGGGTTTAGCGTTTGCTAGATAGCTTAGAGGGATTGACTGATTACTTCTGGCGCTGTGTTTTGATCACAATAATCTGGAAAGGTCAAAATAAAAGAGGTAAATTTTCCAAGTTCTGAGATGCAGTGTATGTCGCCATCTAGCGCGAGCATGGTGCGCTTGCAATAGGCCAATCCCAAACCGGTACCGCCGGATTTATTTGATGTGTAAAAGCTATCAAATAGTTTTGAAAGGCTCTCTGGCGCTATACCCGGTCCAGTATCTCGCACCTCAATTTTACGCTGATCTTTATGAAGTGTGACTACAATATTAGATTTTGGGTTAGTTTGCACATAGTAAAGTGCATTACCTATGAGGTTGTAGAGAATATATTTTACCGACACTGGGTCGGCTAATATTTTAAAATCACTTCCAGTAACAGATACTTTATTTCTATGCTCTAATTCTTTGTAGGCATATTCAGATATAGCGTTAGTACAGATATCCAAAGCTGAAATAACTTTAAAATCACTCTTTTTAATTGGCTTTTCGTTGATGGCGTCCATGGTTATATCAATCAACTGAAAACTATTTTTAATGATCTGTTTTAAATCATCAATGTAAATGTCAGATTTAGGCAGGTTTTGAGTTTGTTCTTTCCACAATAAATGCAAGGTGCCATTTATTTGCGAAAGCGGGTTACGCATCTCATGGGCAATAGTTCCAGCAAGGGATTTTGTGTGATTGATTCTTAATTGTTGATCTATCTTGCGCCGATGAGTTGCTAGCATGCAAGCAATGATAATAAATGCAAAAATAGGCATAAATTCCAATGATATCGAGCTGACATTGACTGAGCCTTGAACACTAAAATAGGATAATAAAAACCCGGTTAAAATTATTGCGGTGACGAGTAACCAGTCGTAAACAACGATAATTAGAAGGCTTATAGACGCAAGTAATGACATTGCCCAGATGTATGAAAAACCATTTTTTATGAACATGAAGCTAAAGAAATAAGGTAGTGTAAGAATCAGCGAAAACATGAAGTAAATTGAAAAATAATATTTATACTTTCGCAGAAATTTTGAGTAAAAAATCCAGGGTATATAGGCAATAGCGCAGATTATCCTCAAAAAAATATTTTCATAAGGCTGTGGAAATAGATATGTCCAAATGAAAAAATAAATCGGGTATCCAATGCTTCCAAGAAGCCCAATAGAGACTAAATTTGTCTCTGCGTGATCAAGAACATTAAAAAATCTTTCTGTAATTTTCAAATTAATTTCCTTTTGCTAATTAAACTCTATGTAAGCCATATTTTTTTTATGGGCTTTAAATTCATTATTTAAGGAAAAATATTATGAATATTCAGAGTTTAAATAAGTCTAGTAAAGTAAATGACAATTTGCCGACTTTCATTAAAAACAAACTTAACCAATATCCAAGGACAGTATCTAGAGGCGCTAAAAATGGTATGCCATTAATTTTGGGTAAAGCGCCAAACAAGGATTCATTGATGTTGCAAAGCAACGATTATCTAAGTATCTCTAAGGACCCTAAAATAATTAAAGCTCAAGTAAATTCATTAAAGAAAAAAAACCGCGATGCAGTCATGTCAGCAGTATTTCTTCATGAAGATTCTATGCAGCGTAATTTTGAGGCTGAAATGGCGCGATATGTAGGATATGAAAAAGCTATACTTTGCCAGTCAGGTTGGGCGGCAAATGTTGGCTTGATGCAAGTCATAGCTGATAAAGATACTAATATCTATATTGATTTTTTTGCTCACATGTCACTGTGGGAGGGCGTCAAAAGCTCTGGCGCTAAAGCTATTCCTTTTCGACACAATAGTGCTAATTCACTTGAAAATTTGATCAAAAAAAATGGTAGCGGAATTATTGTTGTTGATTCTGTTTATTCAACATTAGGTGATATTAGCCCACTTAAAGATATTGCTAGCCTTGCAGCACGCTATGGATGTGTATTAGTGGTAGACGAATCACACTCACTTGGCACACATGGTCCCATGGGATCCGGCTTGGTGGCCGAGTTGGGTATTACCGATCAGGTGCATTTTATTACAGCAAGTTTAGCTAAAACTTTTGCATCCAGAGCAGGGATTGTTTTATGTTCTAAGTCGCTTGGTGACTGGTTTCCCTATGTATCTTTTCCGGCTATTTTTAGCTCGGCATTATTACCTTATGAAATCTCAGGCTTGATTGCTACCTTAGACGCTGTAAAAAATAGTGATAAGCGAAGAGAAGAACTTATGTTCAAGTCTAAATATTTAAGGGATGGTTTGCGAAAACTAGGCATTCTAATTGTTAGCGAATCACAAATTATTTCACTTGAAGGTGGTCGAGAAGAAGTCACGGAGAACATTCGCGATGAACTTGAAGCAAGAAATATTTTTGGTTCGGTATTTTGCGATCCCGCAACCCCTAAAAATAGGTCACTTGTTCGTTTTTCAGTTAACAGTGGGGTATCAATCTTTGAGCTCGATAAAATTATTTCCGCTTGTGATGAATTTTATGGTTTGCTAAATATTCCGCCAAAATTGAAATTAGTTTCGTAAACAAAACTGGCCTTCCTTGGTCATTACTATACAGGGGGGGCTAAGTCGGATTTGAATCATATAGACAAAAAAACCCCGCCTAAAAGGGCAGGGTTTTTTTAAATATGGCGCACTCGGGAGGATTCGAACCTCCGACCGCTCGGTTCGTAGCCGAGTACTCTATCCAGCTGAGCTACGAGTGCGTTAGGTCTCATTTCTGAGGTCGCGTACTATAGGTTAGAGCGACCATTGAGTCAATATAAACGGTGCTCAGTTGGTGATTTTATTGCCAGTTTTGTATGTTTTTTTTACGAAGTTGGTGCTTCTGCGATAAACACAGCCCTGATTGGCGCTGGATGACCCTCAATGGTTTTATTGGAATCTTCTGGATCTAGAAAAGTTTCAAGTGAATCAAAGGTCATCCAATCAGTTGAACGTTGCTCTTCTGTGGTAGTTTTACATTGATCAACCAGTCTTGGGTTGCGCAGACCTATTTTTTTCATCCAGCTAATAAGTGTTTCTGCAGTGGGTAAAAACCATACATTAGGCATCTTTCCATAGCGGCCGGGGGGTAGAAGTACCTGACCATCTTCGCCGTCAATAATGAGTGTTTCTAGGATTAATTGACCGCCATTTCTCAGTAATTCTTTTAGCTCTAAGAGATGATCCATTGGTGAGCGACGGTGATATAAGATACCCATAGAAAATACACTATCAAAGGCCTTTAATTTCTTGGGCATCTGTTCTATACCGAAAGGTAGAACATCAACCGGATGTTGTTCGCCGGCAAAGTGTTTGATGGCATAAAATTGGAATACCGATTTTGGTGAGGGGTCAATTCCTATAACCCGTTTAGCGTCAGCACCAAGCATTCGCCAGCAATGATACCCATTACCACAGCCGACATCTAAAACCAGCCTGTCTTTGAGAGGTTCTATGTGCGGAAGTACACGATCCCATTTCCAGTCCGAGCGCCATTCGGTATCTATATTAAGCCCGTAGAGGTTGAACGGCCCTTTGCGCCAGGGATGCAGATCCATTAATGTTGCTTGAAGCTGTAACCTTCGCCCCTTATCCATTAGGCCAGGGTCACCAATGGTTACTGATTCAGTAAAATCCATAGTTAGCGGATCAATTTCTGGCAGTCGCTCTAAACAACGCTCCCAGCCCGGCATGTCACCCCAGCGCTCAACGCGAAGCTGTTCATTAATTTGCTTGGCGATACTGGGCTGCCAACATGAAAGCGGAGAATCGCCTAGCCAGTCGATGAGAGACTGGTATTTTTGTGATGGATCGGTCATATTGGTGCCCATGTTGTGAGCGCGAATTATAATTGATTAATGAGCCAATAGCATAAAATTACTGTATACAACTGGATACTTATATGAGTGATCAAAGATTAGATGCGCTTGAAGAAAAGCTGGCTTACTTAGAGGCTAGCAATGCTGAGATGAGTGAAGAAATATTTAGACAACAACAAGAAATAGCGGCATTAACTAAGGCCCATCATCAATCCATTGCACGCTTACAGAATTTGGAAGATGCTGAAGCTGATGCGGGTAACAGCATGGGTGCTGTATCTATGGAAAAACCGCCACATTATTAAAAGTGGCTTAAATAAAAATGGCCTAAACTTTTTGTGCGGCCTAGGCCTTAGGGTTATATATGTTGCAGTTAGAACAGTCAGTTAAGATTAAAATCGATAATGTATTTGCTCTGCAAAAAGCAAATGCTATCACTTTAAGAAGTTCGACCTGCGAACAGCGTCTAGCCGCCTTAGATTGCTTTGAAAAAGTATTTAGAGCCTCTTTTGATAAGATTTATCAAGCCGCCGCTAGTGATTTTTCGAAACCCGAAGCAGAGGTAGACACCGGAGAGATCCTTACGGTGTTAACTGAATTAAAGCATGTCCGAAAACAACTCAAACGCTGGATGAAGCCCAAGGCGGTAACCGCGACGGCGGCAATGTTAGGTACTAAATCTAAAATTATTAGTGAACCTAAAGGCGTCAGCTTAATTATCTCACCGTGGAACTATCCTTTTAATCTTAGTTTTGGCCCGATGATCTGGGCCATTGCTGCGGGAAATACAGTTATTTTAAAGCCATCTGAAATGACCCCCGCTATGTCACAGGTTATTTCAGAGATTGTCTGTGATTCATTTGATTCTAATCTGGTAACAGTAGTGCAGGGTGATGCCGCAGTTGCCAGCTATTTAACGAAACAACCTTTTGACCATATCTTCTTTACCGGCAGTCCAGCTGTGGGTAAGCAGGTGATGGCTGAGGCGGCTAAAAATCTCAGTTCAGTGACTCTAGAGCTGGGCGGTAAGAGTCCGGTAATTGTTGATTCAACCGCTGATCTTAAAAAAGCCGCTCAATCTATTTCTTTTGGTAAGTTTGCTAATAACGGTCAAACCTGTATTGCACCGGATTATATCTATGTTCATCAGTCGGTTAAGCAAGCATTTTTAACTGCTATGGCTAATGCAATTGATGAACAGTATGGCAATCAGCAGCAACTCACCAGTAATTCGGATTACTGTCGTATTGTAAATCAGGCACATTTTCAACGTATCACTGCACTAATTAACAGTGCTGTTGACGAGGGAGCGTCAATATACAAAGGCGGCGAATGCATTGAGTCACAGCGTTATATTGCTCCGACAATCTTAACGGATATCAATCCAAGCTCTGATATTATGCAACAAGAAATTTTTGGCCCGGTTTTACCGGTTCTAGCATTTTCAGATATTGATACAGTCATTGCTGAAATTAACAGTTGCCCAAAACCCTTAGCGCTTTATGTATTTAGTAAAAAAACTGAATTTTCAGATAGGGTTATAGAGCAAACTAGTGCGGGTGACACTGCTGTAAATGCAACGGTAATTCATATTCTGCATCAAAACTTGCCCTTTGGTGGGGTTAACAATAGCGGTATTGGTAAGGTTGGTGGCATATGGGGCTTTCAAGCCTTTTCTCATCAGCGTAGTATTTTAGATGATAAATTAGGCTTGAGTGCCATGCTCAGCCCGCCTTACACGCCAAAAGTTAAGCGTATGGTGAAAAGTGCTATTCGATTTTTAACTTAAGTTATTTGATGGCGATTAATGAGCCAAAGTTGTAGCACTGAAACCAAGGGCTTGCAGACTTAAAACCACATTTTTTAAGCCGATCAATATGTGTATCAAGTGTCTCAGGCATCAAAACCTTATCAATAGCATCGCGTTTTTGACTAATTTCTAGGTCACTGTAACCTTGGTCGCGTTTAAACTGATGATGAAGTTCGCCAAGTAACTGATTAAGTGACTCGGGTTCAAAATGTAGTTTCTCAGAAATAATTAAACAACCATTTGTATTTAGCCCTTGATAGATATGGCTGATAAGCTCAGCACGACGGGCGAGTGGTACAAATTGTAGAGTAAAATTTAAGATAACCAATGACGCGTTGGTAATTTGAATATCACAGATATCGCTTTTTATTAACTCTGTGGTGGTAGATGCAGGTTGTGCTTCAAGTATTGTGGTTAGTTTATCCAGCATGGCTTGAGAGTTATCCACTGCATATATGGTCGCATTGCGATTTTCAATGTGTTCTCTTATCGCTAATGTGGATGCGCCTAGTGAACAGCCTAGGTCATAGCAATGACTGTTTTCCTCAACAAAACGCTCAGCCAGTTCACCAGTGTGGTTAATAATCGTTTGATAACCAGGAACCGAGCGTTGGATCATATCAGGAAATACATCGACCACTGAGCGATCAAAGACAAACTTTGGCACTTTACCAAGAGGTTTTGAGAATAGTTTGTCGCGATGAGTATTAGTCATACTATGAAATAATTTCCAAGCCACTGGTAGCGGCTAATTCGTTGTTGGTGATCACCGCTGTTTGCGCCTTTTCGGGGATTAAATACTTTGCGGCAACCCGTTTTAGATCGGCTTCAGACACATTTAATATACGCTGTCTAAATTCCGTTTGAGTCTGTTTATTGCGGCCATTCAGCTCGCTATAAAATGATTGAATAGCTTCACCGGCAGGTGAACTTGGCTTATCCATACTGCCAATCACTCCTAACACAGCCTCTTCAATTTTATCGGCGCCAATCGGCTTATCTAAAGCCCATTGAATGGACTGGTCAAAATCATTAAGTGTGCCTTCGATTCTTGGGTCACGATAAGAGAAAAAGCGAAATGCGCCAGTATGACTATCCTGTGAAGCACCGCCGCCATAGGCGCCACCCTGTTCGCGAATGGTACGGTGTAAGAAACCATTGCGTAAAATACCCCCTAACAGAGTAAGTGCAGCGGCATCAAAGTGACTACCGGTTACGGTTGGATAAGCTTTAGCGCAGAAACTAACCTGAGTAGCGGCGGTCCAGCAGTGATTGATGGTTTCAAGCTGCGGTTGATAGTCAAAAATATTGTTTGTCTGCAGTGGTGTTTGCTGACTTGGGAATACAGATCCCATAGTCGAGGCGAAGGCGTCAATATTTTGCTTTTCAGCCACTAGCAGATACTGCCTCTGCTGTTGTAATACTAGCTGATGTATAGCTTTTAACTGTTGCGCTAAATTTTCTAGTGCAGCGGGTGTTTTAATGGCCTCGCGCAGTTGCTTCAGAAGGCCTAGCCCGGTCATTCCACTCCAACGTTGCTTGAGTTGCCCATAGGGCGACATTCCGCTACTAGATGCCATCATGGCTAATACATGACCATTGCTGACAACCGAGGATTCTCTGTGAGTAAGGATTTGGGCCACCAATTCCTCGAGTCGAGACAATTCGTCAAACCGTGCCTGAGTGAAAGATTCCTCCATTAACTCGCACATAGCATGCTGATTACTTGATAAGCCCTTGCAGGCAAACGTTAGGTTGCCATGTAATTGATTAAGATCCTCGCGGTGAGTACGAACTGCAGTGCCCGCTGAGTAAGAGCCAACAATACTCGAGTGCCAAAGCTGAGTCTGTTGATAATCGCGTTCACCTACGCCCATTTCAGTGACGCAAGTGCTGTAGAGCGGCAATAGATCCATTTGCTCAGCAGAGAGTTCGGGTAAGGGCATAATCATTTGCTGATAGGCTATGCCATTGGTGCCTGCAGCATAGCTAGTAATTGGAATGGATTTAAATTCTCGCGCTGTTGGCTCAGTAAAACTACTTTCTTCAGGAATATCTGAGCTATCAACCTTAGGTAGTATATTTAAATCTTCTTCCATTTCTTGGCGTTGTTTTAATGCCTCTGCAGACGCAATAATGGCTTGTTTTTGTTCCTCTGTAAGTGCGTCTTTAATATCTGCTAATCGTTTTTTTTCAGCAGCATCCTTGGCCTGCGCAAGCTCGGTATCAGGCTTGAGAACTAAGCGAATACGGTGGTTATTATCGAGTAGGAGTTTACGTGCTAGAGATTTTATATAGTCCGGGTCCTGTATCTGCTGCTTGAGCTTTTCTAATACGGGATCTAAGTCTAACAATGAAACAGGATCACCTCGGTGGGTGGCACTAGTCAGTGCTGTAAGTATTAGGTTTAAACCGTAGGGGTATGAGCCGCCGGAGATTTCCCGCTGAGATAGCTCCAGTTGATGCAGACTGGCTGCTACCTGTTCGTAGGGTAAACCTTGTTCAGCAACATCATTTAATACCTGTAATACCATGGCTTCAACCGCATCGGCTTGTTCAGGGTTAGCGCCTTCAATACCACAGGCAAAACAGAGTTCTAGCTGTGAATCTTCGAGGCCACACATGGGAGAGGGCGCAGAGCCTAAATCAGTTGTTTCCAGAGCTTTTTGTAATGGAGAACCACTATTATCAAGCAACACGCTGGCTAATAGTCGAGCACTCATGGCATCTTCAAGATTGGTGCTATTGCCCAACAGCCAAGCTATCACGATATGTGTTTTGTCTACAGAGTCTGAGTCATTCTGCTGTGAATCAAAGGCGTAGCTTTCTTCAAAGAACTGGGGCTCAGCATAACGCTGTTCCTCAGTAACGGCGATGTGTTTATCAAGCTTTTCGAAGCGATGCAGGGCTTGCTCTTGGAAACGTTGTTGATGGTCGACAGCAGGTATATTGCCAAAGGTAATAAATATGGCATTACTTGGATGATAGTGGGTTCGATAAAACTGCTCGAACTCATCATAGCTGAGGTTTGGAATATCAGCAGGCTCGCCGCCACTATTGTAATGATAGGTGCTAGTGGGATACAGGTGTTTGCTCATCGTTTGCCAAAGCGTCGAATTAATCGAGCTCATAGCCCCTTTCATTTCATTAAACACAACACCCTTATAGGTAAGATCAGATTTACTGTCATTGGCAGTAGAAAATTCCAATCGGTGTCCTTCCTGGGCGAAATCTAAGGGGTCAAGACGGGCAAAAAACACTGCATCCAAGTAGACTTCAAGCAAGTTATTAAAATCTTTTTTGTTCTGACTGGCAAAGGGGTAGGCGGTCCAATCAGAGCTGGTAAAAGCATTCATAAAGGTATTAAGAGAGCGCCGAATCATCATAAAAAATGGATCGCGTACAGGGAATTTTTCACTGCCACAGAGCGCAGTATGCTCGAGAATATGGGCAACACCAGTGGAATCCATGGGTACGGTTCGAAGTGCGACTAGAAAAACATTTTCATCGTTATCAGCGGCAAGATGAATATGTTGTGCGCCAGTAATTTTATGGCAATATTCTTCAAATTGAATTTTAAGCGAAGGGATTGATTGCACGCGTTTTAGCTCAAAAGCACTGTGAACATCTGGGTTCATAAATTCTATATTCTCTTGGAGGTAATTATTAGATTCTATTTTACGCTAAATAACGGCTTTAAACATTAGTGTTATTACGCTGTCGATACTCTATAGGGGTCATGCCTTCCCAGCGTTTAAATGCGCGGTAAAATGTACTGGGTTCGGAGAACCCTGTTAGATAAACGATTTCAGCAATGGTTTCGTCTGTTTGGCTCAATAATTGCCTAGATAGCGATTTTCTGTATTGGTTAATAATTCGTTGCAAGCTGGTACCTGCAAGATTGAGTTGATGGCGAAGTTGCCGCGGGCTAATATCAAGCTGTTGAGAAATTTTTTCTAAACTAATATCGCCAGACTCTAAAAGCGCACCTACCTGATTGCGCACCTCAAGAATAAGGTCTCGTTTTTCAAGAAGCTCCATATGTTGATTAGCGCTTTGCATATGCATTGAAAGCAGTTCAGGCTCAGCATAGGGTGATCTATAGCTAAGTATTTCCGGCTCGAAATAGAGCCTAAATTGCGCATCATTAAACACTACAGGGCATTGAAATACCCGTTCATACTCAGCAATATCGGTTGCAGCTGCATGGGTAAAGCAAATCTTTGAAGGTTTAAATTTTTCATCACTCACCGATTGTAAAAACCTAATTAAACTCACCACCATGGCTTCGGCTAGGTGCGGAGTTAGGTATTGGTGTTCTGAAAAATAGTTGGTTAAAAAGGGTGTAGGTGACTCAGTAACCTGCCCGTGCATCGCGTCACTGATTAGGCGTTGATAACTAAGGACACGTTTTAGACCCTCTCCGAA
>CALKMW010000048.1 GCA_938092205.1 uncultured Pseudomonadales bacterium | reverse complement strand
ATTCTTTATCTCTGCAAGATCAAACCACGAAAGATTATCATGTTGCTCGTCAGCCAATATGTTTGGCTGTTCTTTCAAGAAACAGTAGTGAGGGAGATTGACATAGTGCGTTGATATATCTGTGTCCAAAGCACTGTTTTGATAAAAATGATCCCATATGCCCATCAATGTGAACTCACTGGTATCAGTTACACAAAGCCCCAGCTCAGATTGAGCTACCCTTTTGAGGCAGTCTTGCCAGCTTTCGTTCTTTAAAATTCGTCCGCCTGGTGTAAACCACTGCCCCCTGAGTGGCTCGTTATTTCTTTTACCCAATAATATTTTGTTGTCATGCACTAAACATATATCTATAGAAATAAGGGGGGTATTTTCAACAACTGTTCTAAAATTATTTATATCTAACATTTCAAATTATTTAAAGTTAGTTTTTGATAAGAGCTATTATCAGTCGCCAAACAAGACTCCATCAACTCTGAGAATCACTCTTTATTTTTTGGTTTCTTCCAGTCAAGCGCCGCGCCAATGGCAACACCAACGGCTATCCAAACTGGCTCGCTGGTTAGGACAAAAACTAGCCCACCCAATGCCACACCTACACCAATCCAATTTCCGGCAAAGTTAGAATTTTCTGGGTCTTTATTTGCTTTCATTGGGCGATGCCGCTTTCTTTTTAACACTTTTTGCATCTTGTTAATTTTGACCATGCAAACAACTACCGCAGTAAAGCCCATTACCACAAAGAAAAATCCCAAAATTGCAAATGTTATCTCCACAATAAAGTCCTTTTCCTAGAGTTAACTTATACCTTGCCGGCTGCTTTCTTTGCTTCAAGTTTGCCCAAGCTCAACTTTTCTTTCGCGCTCATAATATAAGCTGCAATAGCTAATAGTAATATGCCAGAGGCTTCATAAATAATATTGATCGAGTCGAGCCCTTTGGTTTGCAGGACTATCATCCTTGTCAGCGCTGTAATCGCAATAATAATGGGAAGCGTTACAGGAATTCGGTGATCCTTATAAAATATCGCCACCATTCCAAGGACCTCGGCATAGATAAATAACAGAAATAAATCACTTAAATTAACTGTCATTACGCCAAAAATACGAATAACCTCAATCAATGCAGCGCCGATAGTGGCTAAGGAAATTACCAACAATATGCCTTGCTCACCAAACCAAATTAACATTTGAATTAAATTTTTGTCTTTCAGCATAATTTATATCCTTTATTATTTTTAAGATTAGGGATTTTAAATTTACTCGACGGTCACTGACTTTGCCAAGTTTCTTGGCTGATCCACATCAGTCCCCTTCACCAAGGCCACATAGTAGGACAAAAATTGTAACGGGATAATAAATAGTATCGGCGCAATAAGATGGTTGGCATGGGCCATATTCACCACATCTAAGCCGGGTTCTGACTCAAACTGATCATCGCTATCGGCAAATACATACATCACCGAGCCACGCGCTCTAACCTCTTCGATATTAGACTTTAGCTTATCCAACAAATCATTATCAGGTGCTACCACCACTACTGGCATCTCAGCATCAATAAGTGCCAATGGGCCATGCTTTAATTCACCGGCGGCATAGGCCTCGGCATGAATATAGGAAATTTCTTTTAGCTTCAGCGCGCCTTCCATGGCAACCGGGTATTGATCACCACGCCCTAAAAATAGTGCATGTTGCTTATCGGCAAATTGCTCAGAAAGATCTTTAATCGGTTGTTCTAAACTAAAGGCGCGCTCCATCTGCGCGGGTAAGGCGGTAAGCGCTTGGGCTGCTTCTTCACAAAATTCTTGGTTAATAACTTTGGCTTCACACAGTGCTTTTGATAGCAGTAATAATGCCGCCAACTGAACGGTAAATGCTTTAGTGGATGCCACCCCAATCTCTGGGCCGGCTTTCATCAAATAAACCAGGTCAGATTCTCTGACCAAGCTAGATGTTTCTACATTACAGATGGTTAATGAGGCTGAATAACCCTGTGATTTAGCCAGTCTCAGCGCGGCCAATGTGTCGGCTGTCTCGCCAGATTGAGAAAGGGTCACTAACAGCGAGTCTTTATGCACAAAGGATTGTCGATACCTAAATTCTGAAGCAATTTCAACGCTACAACTGATTCCCACAAAGTGCTCTACCCAGTAGCGCGCTACCATACCAGCATTATAGCTGGTACCACAGGCGACAATCTGTACATGCTTTATACCTTTAAATAGCTTTAATGAGCCATTGCCAAAGGCATTGTCGGCTACCTTGCCATCAACAATTCGGTCTTGTAATGTTCTGCGAATGGCTTCTGGCTGCTCAAAAATCTCTTTAAGCATATAGTGCTTATACCCTGCCTTGCCACCGGCATCTGCGGTTATATCTGACTCTTCAATAGCGCGACGAACCGGCTCACCTGCGGCATCAATTATATTCACTGCCTCTTTGGTGATCTGCGCCACATCGCCCTCTTCTAGAACGGCAAAACGACGAGTAACTGGCAAAAGGGCTAACTGATCGGAGGCAACAAAGTGCTCTCCTAGGCCATAACCAATCACTAACGGGCTTCCGGAACGGGCAACCACTAACTCGTCAGGTGATTCACTATCCACCACTA
>CALKMW010000047.1 GCA_938092205.1 uncultured Pseudomonadales bacterium | reverse complement strand
TGAATTCGCAAACTAGACGTTCGTTACGAGCAAATAAGTTAGGTACCATTTCAGCAGTTTGCTGGTTTACTGAAAATAGTTCACCAGGTATATACCTTGAGCAGATTAGTTGGCCATCTGCCGGGATATGTACTCGATGGTAGTCTTTTGGTGATAGGTAAATAGTTGCAAATACACCATTTTCGTAGTGTTTTGCTTGATTTGAATCACCCACAAGACGAGCCAGAGAGTAGTCTACATTTTTGGCCTGCAATACCTTATTTTTGGCTATTTTTCCGGCTTGGCTGATAACCCCATCAGCCGGTGATGTGATCACTCTATCATCCTGATCTAAGGGTCTAGCTTCTGGCTTCAATTGGCGAGTAAAAAAAGCATTAAAGCTATCATAGCTAGCTAGGTCATCGCTAATCGCCTCATCCATATTGATTTCAAAGGTTTTAATGGCGCGATTAATGAGTAAATTCTTTAACCAACTATTTTTAGATTCCGCCAGTCTAGCAATTAATCTTGAGAGTGCGTGTTTTGGCAGTAGGCGTTGCAATGCGACAAATAACTCAGCGCGATGATCCATGATATTTTTCTCTATTAGTTAGGGCCTAGTTCAACAGGCGTGTGTTCTAGGTTTCCCCATTCACCCCAGGAGCCATCATAGCCGCGAATACGGCTATAACCGAGGATTCTTGCCACCATATAAGTAAAGCTAGAGCGGTGGTGACTTTGACAGTGAGTGGCAATTTCTATGTCTTTAGTAAGCCCTAAAGCATCGAGAATTTGCTGAGCATCGTCGCGGATGCGTAAATTCTTTTCTCGGTCCATGAGCTCGGTCCATTCAAGATTAATGGCATTGGGGATATGCCCGCCGCGAGATGAGCGAATAACATCACCAGTGTATTCGCCGGGGCTTCGCGCATCCCATATCTCAAAATCAGCCTTATCTAAGGAATCGATAATTTCATCAGCTACAATTCTTGTTGTTGAGCAGGGTTCAATATCCCCAGTGACCTCAATACTATTGGGTTCATTTACCTTAGATTCAGTGGGGAATCCCTCTTTGATCCAAGGCACAATGCCGCCATTTAAATACTGCCAGTTGTTTAACCCTAAAAGATCCATCGACCAGGCCATTCTTCCGGCCCAGCCACCGCCTTCATCATCATATAGAACCACTTTTTTTGAATGATCGATGCCCAAATAAGCCATGACTGCCGATAGTGTAGATATTTTTGGGCAGGCACCAGGTACTGGAGGAACGCCGGCAATAAGATGCTGGCCAGAGAGGTGAATAGCACCAGGTACATGTTGCTGTTGATAGAGCGAAGGATTACACAAGTCGACAATAATTAAGTCTGCTGTGCCCAATTGATCTTTTAATACTTCGGGTTCAATAAGATGATTCATAGTGACTTTTGGGGTAATAGGTAAAAATTAATTTTAACAGATTTCATGCAGGTTTAATCGTAGATTCGATCAATTATCCAAACTATTAATAATCTGTCGATAGTTATCAAGGCGCTGTTGCTGAAGCTTACCAGCCGCAACGGCTGCAACTAATGCACAGCCAGCATCATTTTCATGTTTGCAGTCGCGAAACTTACAGTGTCCCAAGTAAGGCCGAAAATCTTTAAAGCCTTGAATAATGTCTTGCTGATTTAAATGGGTGAGGGCAAATTCTCTAATACCCGGTGAATCAATAATTACACCGCCCCCATCCAGATGAATTAATTTAGATGAAGTGGTCGTGTGAGTGCCCTCATTTGTGGCTTCAGATAAAGGGCCTACGGCACTATTGTTATCGGGAACAAGTTGATTAATTAATGAAGATTTGCCAACCCCAGATTGACCGACAAAGATACAACTTTTATCGGTTAAATAAGAATTGAGTTGGTCCATGCCGCCGTTATTAATTGCCGAAACACAAACCACATCGTAGCCAATCGATTGATAGCTAGCCAATATAGATTTAACCTCTGAGTCTGTTTGTTGATCTAAAAGGTCGGTTTTATTAAGTACCAAAAAGGGTTCTATTCCCTGCGCTTCAGCGGCAACCAAATAACGATCTAAAAGATTGGTTTGAGGTGCGGGTTGAACCGCAAAAACCACACCAATACGGTCAATGTTAGCTACCACAGGGCGAAGTTTGCCATAGTTATCTGGCCTAATTAGTTCAGACTGGCGAGGCTCTAGAGCGACAACAACACCCTGAGGTTCAGCTGGTCTCCAGACGATATTATCGCCGGTGACTAGGGTTGGAATATTAGCTCTAACAAAGCAGCGAACTATCTTTCCATTAAAGGCACCTGAGTGGCCTTCAATATCGACTTGGCTGCCATAGTTAGTGATTACCGTGCCGCCGATTTCAGGGCCCAGTCCATCAAGGCTTTCAAGAGCCTTATCCTCAAGGTTTTTTTTCGATTCAGCTTTCTCCCGTCGTCGGTTTTGGATCGATTGAATCCGCTCCTGCTGACGTTTGCTAAGTTTTCGATTGCTCATCTATTTAAAACCATTAATTTTTACTCTGGTACCATATCATTTCTGGTGGTCTAGCGGGTAAGCATATAGCATAATCACCGGTATAGACATTTTGCGCACAGCTAAGGAATGGGTCAATGACAAATCAAAATCTTAATCTAATTTGGATCGATCTCGAAATGACCGGTTTAGATCCGCTGCAAGAGCGCATTATAGAAATAGCTACCGTGGTAACAGACTCTGAACTCAATGTTCTGGCTGAAGGGCCGTCAATTGCAATTAATCAGTCCCCTCAGCTTATTCAGGCTATGGATGAATGGAATACTAATCAGCATGGTCAATCTGGTCTTACCGAACGCGTACTTAACAGCACTGTCACCGAGGCACAGGCCGAATCGGCTACCCTAGATTTTTTAAAACAATGGGTGCCTGAGGGAATGTCGCCTATGTGTGGTAATTCTATTGGCCAAGACCGCCGTTTTTTAGTGCGTTACATGCCGCAACTAGCCAGCTATTTCCACTATCGTAATCTTGATGTCAGTACCTTAAAAGAACTAGTAAGGCGCTGGAAGCCAGAGCTTATAAATGGCTTTAATAAAAAGGGTTCACACCTTGCTATGGATGATGTCTATGACTCTATTGAAGAGTTGGCCTACTACCGGAAAGTGTTTATTCAGCCATAGCGGCAATTTTTTGCCGCTGTTGTTGTATAGCCCAGTCCACATGTTCTTTAACTAATTCTGAAGAATCCTGTGCTGTTTGTTCTAGCTGCTGCAAGATTATCGAAGAACCATCGGCATTACCAAGACCCACCGCCAAATTTCTAAGCCAACGTTGGTAGCCAATGCGGCGAATGGCTGAACCTTCAGTTTTGCTTAAAAATTCATCTTCAGTCCATTTAAAAAGAGTTAAAAGGTCGGCATTATCTAAATTATGCCGTGGTGAAAAATCCATCTCCTTGGTTCTAGGGGCGCCGCGGTTCCATGGACAGATTATCTGGCAATCATCACAGCCAAATACACGATTGCCCATCAGTGGGCGAAACGACTCAGGAATAGCCTCTTTATTCTCAATAGTTTGATAAGAAATACATTTTCTAGCATCCAGCACATAGGGCTCTGGAAAAGCGTCAGTAGGGCAGACCTTGAGGCAGGCGCGACAATTGCCGCATCGATTGGGTTGCTCTAGGTTATCAACCGGAAGAGGAACTGAGGTGTATATTTCCCCAAGAAAAAACCAAGATCCAGCTTTGTTATTAATCAATAGGCTATTTTTGCCAATCCAACCCAGTCCCGCCTGTTCTGCTAAGGGTTTTTCCATCACCGGTGCGCTGTCGACAAAAGGTCGCTGAGAAAGATTTAAGTCGGGTAATTTTTCTTCAATTTTTCGTGTTAATTCAGCCAGGCGTTTGCGGATTAATTTATGATAATCACGACCGAGGGCGTACCGCGAAATATAAGCTTTATTATTATCCTTTAAAACAGCCACCATATTTTCATCGGCTAAATAGTCCATTCGCACCGAAATTACCCTTAAAGTGCGTGCCACCAACTTATCAATTTTAAAGCGCTTATCACCGTGTTCCGACATCCAATTCATACTGCCCTGATAGTTATTATCAAGCCATAAACGCAGGCGTTGTGATGCTTCATTTAGGTCAGGCTTTACAATAGCAACCTGCTGAAACCCCAAATCCTCACCCCACTGTTTAATATTAGCGGCAAGTTGTTGAAGAGACGATGCATCTAAGTTGTCGAATTGCGTAGTTTCGGGCATGTGTTCTCGGTCAATCTAACTTATAATTGCTGCAATTTTACTGAGATATAAACAAAATGTCGCATTTTCTATCAGATAGTCAGTTACAAGATAATTTATATAGCGCTAAAACAGTGCGAGAAATAGATCAATCAGCCATTGCTGAATTGAATAATAATGCTATAAGGCTGATGAACCGTGCAGGTATGGCCGCCTTTGATGAATTGCTAGAGGCCTTTGGGCAGCCAAGTTTAATCACAGTATTCTGCGGATCTGGTAATAATGCGGGTGATGGCTATATTTTAGCCGCGAGAGCAGCGCAAAAATGTATTCCAGTGCAGGTAATTGAGTTGTCAGATACTAAAACAATGTCTGCAGAAACGCTTCGAGCCCGCAAATATGCCCAAGAAAACAATGTACCTGTTACTGGCTTTAATGCTCAGCTAGATATTGGCCAAGGGGTTATTGTCGATAGCCTTTTGGGGATTGGATACAAGGGTCAGCTTCGCCAGCCATTTGATCAAGCTATCGAGCTCATTAATGCCGCCGACTTGCCGGTATTATCTATGGACATACCCTCAGGGCTTAATGCAGATACTGGGGCGGTTCAAGATAATGCGGTGTCAGCAGACTTAACCGTCACCTTTGTTGCGGCTAAACAAGGATTATTTACTGGTAAGGGGCCATCCCTTTGCGGTGAGGTAATCTATCACTCGTTAGATATTTCTGAGCATCTGTTTGAGCAATATCAGCCATCAGCCCAATTATTGGATCTATTTGAACTGCTTGAATTAATGCCAGTATTTGTAGGTGATGAGTATAAAAATCAAAGAGGCCACTGCATGGTAATCGGTGGCGATCATGGTTATGGCGGCGCAGTATCTATAGCGGCTGAGGCCAGCGTAAGGGCCGGCAGTGGCCTGACCTCAGTTGCAACCCAGCCACAACATGTAGCCAGTACACTTGCTCGCCGTCCAGAAATTATGGCCTGTGGAGTGACTTCAGGTCAGCAACTAGAACCCTGGTTAGAAAAACCATCAGTACTAGTGGTAGGACCGGGTCTAGGGCGCTCATCGTGGTCGGAGCAGTTATTGCAAAAAGCTGTGGCATCGGGCTTACCTATGGTGTTGGATGCCGATGCCCTGAATATTCTTGCACAAGGGCGGGTCGTTAAAACCATAGATCATACATGGGTATTAACCCCTCATACTGGCGAAGCCGCTCGTTTATTAGGCATTAGCACAGCTGAGGTAGAAGAAGATCGCTTTGCAGCAGTGCAGCAACTACAGCAAAAATACAACGCTGTGGTTATATTAAAAGGCCCAGGAACTTTAATTGCTGGCCCTAATCAAATAACTAAGGTTTGCCCCTATGGAAATCCCGGTATGGCAACAGCGGGAATGGGGGATCTATTAGCAGGCATTATTGGTAGCCTAATAGCGCAGGGCCTAAGTCTACAAGATGCCGCAGAACTCGGTTGCTGTTTGCACTCGGCGGCGGCAGATAAGCTAGTTGATGATTCGGGTTACCGAGGTGTTGCGGCTACAGATCTTTTGCCTTACGTGCATAAATTACTCAATCAGGAGTTTGAATAATGGCTCAAGCCAATGCTGATATTCAGCTAACAGTTACTCTTGAGGGCGAGCGCAAGATGGAAAATTTTGGCGCTCTACTGGCAGCTGTTATTGGCACAATAGATACGCCATTACTAATTCTAATGAACGGTGACCTGGGTGCGGGTAAAACAACCATAAGTCGTGGTATTTTACAGGGGCTTGGCCACCAAGGCGCTGTCAAAAGCCCAACCTACACCCTGGTAGAGCCCTATCAGCTTGATTTAGGTAAGATCTATCATTTTGATCTATACCGTTTAATGGACCCTGAGGAGCTAGAGCATATTGGTTTTTCCGATTACCTATCAGAGGCTAAGTTGTGCATAATAGAGTGGCCAGAAAATGGAGGAAGTTATATTCCTCAAGCAGATATATCCATTGATATAAAACTGCATGAATCTGGTCGCCAAGTGACTCTTGGTTCAAGCACTGAGTCCGGCAAGCAATGCATAAATTTATTACAGCAAATATGACAATTATTTAGGGTAATTTGGGTGCAATTTTTCAAACAATTAAAAATCTATATCGCTACCCTAGGTATTTTGACGTTTCTTTTTAGTACTGCCTTTATCCCATCAGTTAACGCTGCAGAAATTAATTCAGTTCGCTTATCACAGATAGCAGAAAAAACTCGAATTGTTTTCGATGTCAGTGGCACTATTAAGTACAAAGTATTCCAGCTAGATAATCCACGGCGCTTAGTGGTTGATGTGGCCAATGTACCAACAAGGCCCTCGTTGTCCCACTTAAAACTAAACAATTCCCCTATTAGTAAAATGCGAGCTGCCCACCGCAAGGGTAAAGATATACGTATCGTTTTAGATTTAAAACAGGCTGTTAGCCACAAGGCATTTACGTTGGCGGCAAACAACCAATATGGCAATCGTTTAGTTGTTGATCTCAGGGTCAAACAACAAAGTAAAAGTTCCTCAGTTGATGAGGTGGTAAAGCAGCCGGATCGAAAAATTGTCATTGCTATTGACGCGGGCCATGGGGGCGTCGACCCCGGAGCATTGGGCCCAAATCGTATGCGCGAAAAAATTGTGGTGTTACAAATTTCAAAACGCCTTGAAAAACTATTCGATAAAGACCCCAATTATGATGGTGTTTTGATCCGGACCGGTGACTACTTTTTAGCGCATCGCAAGCGCACCCAAATAGCGCGGGAAAACAAAGCTGATTTTTTTGTTTCAATACATGCTGACGCCTTTACTGATCCCCGCGCCAATGGCGCCTCCGTTTATGCGCTGTCCAATAGAGGTGCGTCGAGTGAAGCTGCCAGATTTTTGGCCAAAAAACAAAATAATGCCGATTTAATTGGTGGGTCAACCGCGCTTGATCTAGATGATAAAGACGAAATGTTAGCCGGTGTTCTTCTCGATCTATCAATGACCGCAACTATGAATACAAGCCTTGAGGCTGGTAAGCGGGTACTTAAGCAAATGGGTTCTGTTGCCAGATTACATAAGAAGAAAGTAGAGCAGGCAGCGTTTTTAGTGCTCAAGTCGCCAGATATTCCCTCGTTACTAATTGAAACAGGTTTTATTTCTAACCCCAAAGAAGCGCGCAAACTAGCTAGTGCTGATTATCAGCAGAGAATGGCAAAAGCTATTTTTAACGGGCTAGATCAATACTATTCTGAGCATCCGCCAGAGGGTACGATACTGGCAAGAGTGATGAGCGAAAAACCACTGCGATATATTGTTGCTCGAGGGGATACACTATCAGAAATTTCAGCGCAGTATAAAATCTCAATGAGCAAAATTATGCGCTACAATAATATGTCATCCAGTGTGATTCGCGTCGGTCAAGAGATCGCTATTCCCGGTCGTTAAGAATTTCTAAAATACGGACACTAGGCTATGCCAACAATAAACACCCTAAGCCCACAGCTCGCTAATCAGATTGCCGCAGGTGAAGTGGTTGAACGTCCGGCCTCCGTACTTAAAGAGCTGGTAGAAAACAGCCTAGATGCGGGAGCTACTCGAATAGATATAGAGGTTGAGCAGGGCGGTGTAAAACGTCTCTGTGTTCGCGACAATGGCTGCGGTATAGGGCAGTCAGATATGCCGTTAGCTTTAAGCCGTCACGCGACCAGTAAGATCTCGGATATCGATGATCTTGAGGCTGTTGGTACCCTGGGTTTTAGAGGTGAAGCGCTGGCCAGTATAGCCTCAGTTTCACGTCTATCTTTGACTTCAAATAACGGAGAAACACAGGCTTGGAAAGCCGTCAGTGAAGGTCGAGATATGACCGTCGATGTTCAGCCGGCAGCTCATCCAGCCGGAACCAGTGTCGATGTGCGAGATTTGTTCTTCAATACCCCGGCCAGACGGAAATTTTTACGCACAGAAACCACAGAATATAACCGTATTGATGACCACGCCAAAAAGCTAGCGCTGAGTCATATGCAAGTGGCCTTTAGTCTAAGGCATAATCAGCGGGTCAACCTTAATCTTCAGCCGGCAAAAACTGTGCTTGAACAAGAGAAGCGGGTTGCAGATATCTGCGGTAAACCCTTTATGGAGCAGGCGCTTTATATAGATAATCAGCACCCGGGAATTAGACTCTGGGGCTGGATTGGTTTGCCGACTTTTTCAAGAAGTCAGACAGATCTCCAACACTTTTTTGTTAATGGTCGAAGTATTCGTGACAAGGTGGTTTCCCACGCGGTGCGACAGGCCTACCAAGATGTTCTCTATCATGGCCGCCATCCCGCCTATGTGTTATTTCTAGAAATTGAACCCAAAGATGTGGATGTTAATGTGCATCCCACCAAGCATGAAGTTCGCTTTAGAGATAGTCGATCAATTCATGGTTTTGTTTCGGGTACTTTAAAAAAAGCCTTAGCCAAAGACCGACCACAAGATCATCTTCAATCAAATGAGGCACAGAGTCTGCTAGCAGATGAAGCCATTCCGACTCAATCATCTATGGGCCTGGCGCCAGCACCGGCAGCCTACAGTTATTCGCCTCAGGCCTCAGGGTTTAATACTCAGTCAGTCAACACGCCAATGCATGCCTATCAATCTTTATACGGCGATAATGCAGGGGAAGAGTCGGCGACTATCCCTCCCTTGGGTTTTGCAATAGCGCAGTTAAAGGGCATTTATATTCTTGCCGAAAATGAGCAGGGCATGATCGTTGTTGATATGCATGCCGCACATGAGCGCATAACTTATGAGCAAATGAAAACAGATTTTGATAAAGAAGGGTTAATATCTCAACCGCTACTGGTGCCAGAAAGCCTTTCAGTCAGTCAGCGAGAAGCCGATGCAGTAGAGCAAAACCCCGAGGTTTTTAAACGATTGGGGTTTTTAGTCGAGCGAGCAGCAGCGGAAAATATAGTAGTTCGAGATATTCCAGCACTTTTGCGTGGAACTCAGGTAGAAGGTTTATTGCGCGATGTTATTTCAGATGTGCTTGAACATGGCACCTCAGAGCGAATTAGGCATCAAATCAATGAAATATTATCAACTATGGCCTGTCATGGCTCGGTGAGAGCAAATCGTAAGCTAAGTATTCCAGAAATGAATGCATTGTTGCGCGATATGGAAGCTACAGAGCGCAGTGGCCAGTGTAACCACGGCCGTCCCACCTATTTTCAGCTTAGCCTTGATGAGCTAGACAAGCTCTTTTTACGCGGTCGGTGAGAAATAACTTGGCCAATTCACAGAAACTACCGGTTATTTTTTTGATGGGTCCAACCGCGAGTGGCAAGACCGATCTAGCTATTTCCCTGCGTGAACATATGCCAGTTGAGCTTGTTAATGTCGATTCAGCGCAAATATATCAGCAGATGGATATTGGTACCGCCAAGCCTGATGCCGAAACATTGCGCAAAGCACCCCATCGACTGCTCGGGTTCTGTGATCCCGCGAAGGCATACAGTGCGGCTGATTTCGCTATTGATGCCAAAAAAGAAATTGCCGATATCCACCAAATGGGGCGAATACCCCTGCTAGTTGGCGGTAGCATGCTATACTTCAAAGTATTACTCGAAGGATTATCTGATTTGCCACCAGCAGATGCAGATATTCGAAAAGGAATTCAGGAGCAGGCGGACAGGGATGGTTGGGCAACAGTTCACCAGCAGTTGCAGTTAGTAGATCCAATAACTGCAAACAAATTGCATCCAAATCATTCGCAGCGTATTCAACGTGCCCTTGAGGTATATAAAATTACCGGTACTCCGCTTTCCGAATTGCAAAGCCAATCAGAAGGCGGTATTGAAGACGATTATGAAGTTCGTCAATACGCCTTAGTGATGCAAAATAGAGCATTGCTACATCAGCGTATAGAACAGCGTTTTAAGGCGATGATGGAGGCGGGTTTTGCGGCAGAGGTAGAGCAGTTATTTCAGCGTGGTGATCTGCATGCTGATTTACCCTCAATTAGAGCTGCAGGCTACAGGCAGCTGTGGGACTATTTTGAAGGTCACTGCGGGTTAGATGAGGCGGTTGAAAAGGCTATTATTGCCACTAGGCAATTAGCCAAAAGACAACAGACTTGGTTACGTAACTGGCCTAACAGTAAAGAGATACAGGTTGACAACCAACAGGGTTACCTAGATCAAAAGGATCTGTACAAGAACTTTTTGTGATAACAGTGATACGTTCCGTATACTAAGTCGTAGTGGTTAGGTAGAATATAAGTCTAAGGTGAGTTGCAATCCCGCCTTAGATTTTTTTGGTTGCGACTATTGCAACACTTATTGAATTTTCAATACTAGGAGAAATAACAATGTCAAAAGGACAGAACATACAGGACCCATTCTTAAATGCGCTTAGAAAAGAGCGTGTTCCAGTATCAATTTTTTTAGTCAATGGTATTAAGCTACAGGGTACCGTTGATTCATTTGATCAATTCGTTGTCATGCTCAAAAGCACTGTTAGCCAGATGGTTTACAAGCATGCTATTTCTACCATTGTCCCCTCTAAGTCAGTTAATTATCAGACTGGAAGCACATCGGGTCAGGGTGGATACAACGGAGATATTTCCTAAAACACGTGTCATTATTCTTTGATCGTCCAGACTTTGGTGAGCGCGCTGTTTTAGTTCACTTGAAGCTAAACAGCGAATCTGAGCCAGAGGACGTTGGAGAATTTGAGGAGCTAGTGAGATCTGCGGGCGGCGAAGTCGTCGAGCTAATTCGCGGGTCTCGCACTGCGCCTAACGCCAAATTTTTTGTAGGCACCGGTAAGTTAGACGAAATTGCTGAAGTCGTTAAGCGTGAATGTGCAGAGTTGATTATCTTTAATCATAATCTGTCACCCAGCCAAGAGCGCAATATCGAGGCAGCCTTGCAGTGCCGAGTACTTGATAGAACCGGTCTGATTCTTGATATCTTTGCTATGCGAGCCCGCACTCATGAGGGAAAATTGCAGGTAGAGTTGGCACAGTTGCATCATCTATCTTCACGTTTGGTAAGAGGCTGGACCCACCTTGAGCGACAAAAGGGTGGTATTGGTATGCGCGGCCCGGGTGAGACTCAGTTAGAATCTGACAGACGTATGGTGCGCGATCGAATAAAGTCGATTCAAAAACGTCTTGAAAAGGTTAGAATTCAGCGTGATCAGGGTCGACAATCTCGACTTAAATCAGATACCCCAACTATCTCTTTAGTTGGCTATACTAATGCCGGAAAATCGACCCTTTTCAACAGGGTAACTGAGTCTGATGTGTATGCTGCAGATCAATTATTTGCTACTTTGGACCCAACCATGCGACGCTTGGATATTCCTGAGCAGGGTCCAGTGATTTTTGCCGATACGGTGGGTTTTATCAGTCATTTGCCCCACCGTTTAATCGACGCTTTTCGTGCAACCCTTGAAGAAGCGGCTTCGGCAAATGTTCTATTGCACATAGTTGATGCCTCTGCGGAGGATAGGGCAGTTAATATCGATCGGGTAAATGATGTGCTTAGAGAGATTGATGCACATGCGCTGCCGACTTTGATGGTTTACAACAAGATCGATCTTATGGCCGAAGGTTCAGCTAGAATTGAACGTGATCAAGATGGTAGGCCGATAGCTGTATGGTTGTCAGCATTGACCGGTGTAGGCGTGGACCTGCTGTTAGAGGCGGTGTCTGAGTATTTGCCGAGAAAACTGATTCATAAACATATACAATTGCAACCTAACCATGGCTCTTTAAGAGCGGCTTTATATAGTCATAAAGCAGTGTTGAGTGAGACCTATGATGATTTTGGCGGGGCCAACCTTGAAGTGCAGTTGCCCGAAAGTGACTTTTTTCGATTGGTTAAACAATCGGGGTTGAAATTAAAAGATTTAGACACCATCTAGTCACAAGGACTAGATGATAATTGCAGATGCTTTAAACCTGTTTTGACGGCGCTGTAAACAATTTAATGTGGAGTAATACTATGGCTTGGAATGAACCTGGTGGCGGAAAAGATCCCTGGGGTGGTAATCGCGGTAGCGATGGCCCACCAGATATTGATGAAGCGCTAAAGAAATTAGCTGAAAAGTTTCAATTTTTCGGCGGCGGTGGCAGTGGTGGTAGCGGCAGTATTAAGGGTTTGCTACCCATTGTCTTGGCTGTTCTGGCGATCCTATGGGGGCTTATGGGCTTCTATCAGGTAGATGAGAAAGAGCAGGCGGTGGTATTAAGGTTAGGTAAGTATCACCAGACTCACGGTTCTGGACTTCACTGGAATCCTCCCGTAGTTGATTCAATTAAAGTGGTTGGTGTTACTGAAGAGCGTCAGTACCCAGCCCGTGGGTTAATGTTGACACAAGACGAAAACATTGTAGAAATATCCCTCACGGTTCAGTACAACATTGCTGATGCAAAAGACTTTGTTCTGAATATCAAGGACCCTGAAACCAGCCTTAAGCATGCGACTGACAGTGCTTTGCGTCATGTGGTCGGAAGTACAGGGCTTGATGGTGTTATTTCAACAGGTCGAGAAGAAGTGGCTTTGGGCACTGCTGAAAAGCTACAAAACCTTCTTGATATTTACCGCAGTGGTATCAACGTTGTAAAGATCAATATTGAGGAATCTCGCCCGCCGTCAGAGGTTAAGGCGGCCTATGATGATGTGATTAGAGCCCGAGAGGACCTTGAGCGCTTAGTCAATGAGGCTCAGGCCTATTCTAATGGCATTATTCCTGAAGCCCGAGG
Organism: uncultured Pseudomonadales bacterium; assembly: GCA_938092205.1. GTDB lineage: Bacteria > Pseudomonadota > Gammaproteobacteria > Pseudomonadales > Porticoccaceae > HTCC2207. The sequence continues at coordinate 12,912 of CALKMW010000047.1, read as the reverse complement.
TCAAGCTCAGCGACTAAGAGAAGAGGCTGAAGCCTATAAATCTCAGGTTGTTTCTAAATCTGAGGGTGAGGCTGAGCGCTTTACCAAGCTCTTAACCGAGTATAAAAAAGCGCCGGTTGTTACGCGTGAGCGACTCTATCTTGATGCTGTTGAAGAAGTTATGACCCAGAGCACTAAAATCCTCATGGATGCTGATGGTGGTAATAACATGTTGTATTTGCCGCTGGATAAAATTGTTCAGCAGGGCAATACCAGTAAGCAGTCTGATTCAGATATGACGAGTGATCAAATGGTAGATCGCATCGCCAATGATGTTATCGAAAGATTGCAGAGAAACAATGATCGAATTCAATCGGAGAGACGACGATGAAAAATCTATTAAAAGCATTAGGTTTATTGGTTGTTGTGGTTGTTGCGGTCAATAGTACCCTTTTTGTGGTTAGTGAATTTGAACGCGGTGTAAAATTGCGTTTTGGTAAATTAATCGAAGCAGATATCCAACCGGGTTTGCATGTAAAAGTACCCTTTGTTGATGATGTGCGAATCTTTGATGCGCGTATTTTAACCGTTGATGCACAGCCTGCTAGTTTCTTTACTATTGAGAAGAAGCGCCTGATTGTTGATTCCTATGCAAAATGGCGTATCGCTAATGTAGAGACTTACTATAAGGCTACCGGTGGTGTTGAGTCGGTTGCTCACAACCGTCTTGCCAATCGGGTTAATACTGGACTGCGAAATCAGTTTGGTACTAGAACGCTGCATGAAGTGGTTTCTGGTGAACGCGACCTGCTAATGAAAAATATTACTGACGATCTTAATCGCACAGTATTGGGTAGCCTGGGTATTGAAGTAGTTGACGTCCGTGTTAAGCGAATCGATTTACCTCAAGAGGTGAGTGGCCCAGTATTTAGACGAATGACTGCAGAGCGTGAAAAAGAAGCGCGTGAATTGCGCTCAACCGGTAAGGAAAAAGCCGAGAAGATTCGTGCGGCGGCTGATCGTCAAAAAACTATCGAGCTGGCCAATGCTTATCGTGATGCAGAGGAGTTGCGTGGTGAAGGTGATGCAGAAGCGGCAAAAATCTATGCTGAAGCTTACCAAAATGATCCAGAGTTTTACTCATTTGTTAGGAGTTTGAATGCTTACAAGAACTCGTTCTCGAATAAAGGCGATATCATGTTATTAGAGCCGGATAGTGATTTCTTTAAGTATTTAAAGCAGCAGGATGCCAACTAGAAAATAGTATTTGCTAACTATTAGCTGTATTTGGTAAAAATAAACCAGAATCTGGTTAAAATTCTCTGACACAGATGCAGCTATTTTGTTAAAATCCAAAAAACCGGGGCAACTCGGTTTTTTATTGGCCTAAAGTTGGGCAAAAAATATAAATAATGTCACAAAGAATAGTTTAATCCTTATAATTACACTAAGTGTTGTTTTTCAGGTTTAAATACTGTGAGGACAGTGTGTCAAAAGTAGACAGTTGGTTATTACCAGATGGCATCGATGAGGTGCTGCCCGAGCAAGCGCGCCTAATTGAAGGGTCGCGGCGAGAGCTGTTGGATCTTTATAATAGCTGGGGCTATGACTTAGTAATTCCGCCAATGGTGGAGTTTACAGAATCCCTTTTGAGTGGATTTGGCGCAGATCTGGACTTGATGACATTTAGACTGACAGATCAGCTTAGTGGTCGAATGATGGGTATCCGAGCGGACATAACCCCTCAAGCGGCTCGTATTGACGCCCACAGCCTTAATCGTCAGGGTCCAAGTAGACTTTGCTATGCAGGAACAGTGCTGCAAACAAAGCCCAGAGGTCCTCTTGAGTCGCGCACGCCTATTTCGGTAGGTGTGGAGTTGTTTGGCGAGTCGGGTGTCAGTGCTGATATTGAAGTTATCGAATTATTTTTGAAAACTCTGGATGTCGCGGGGCTAGATGCAGTGCATCTTGATCTTGGGCATGTGGATATTTTGCGTGGCTTACTTGTGGGTTCTAATCTTTCAAATGATCAGGAAGCAGAACTCTTTGAATTGCTTCAACGCAAAGCAAGTACAGAGCTGGAATCTTGGATTAACGTTAATATCAGTGATTCAAAATTAGCTAATTGGCTTAAATCATTGCCGACCCTAGCCGGTGGCACTGAAGTTTTGGCTGAAGCGCAGCAAAGCCTTGCAGGAGCGCCGAAACAGGTAGTCGACGCCTTAGCCCAGTTAGAGCAGATTGTTGATGCATTGGCTGTTCAGAATAATCAGCAGCTGACTATTTACCTTGATTTGGGTGAGATACCTGGTTTTGGTTACCACACCGGTGTGGTGTTTGCCGCCTATAAGCAAGGCTATGGTAAGGCGCTGGGTAATGGTGGACGCTATGACAATATCGGTCGTGACTTTGGCCGTGCACGAACAGCTACGGGCTTTGCCTTTGACCTTAAATCCTTAGTTGCTAATGGTCAATTTAATCAACAGGTACAGGCTGGAATTTTTGTGCCACAACCTGCTGATATTGAATGCCGTCAGCAAATTACCGCTCTGCGCCAACAGGGTGAACGTGTTGTGCAAGGCTTTGCGGGTCAGGTCGTGGATTTTCAGGAAATTAATTGTGATCGTCAGCTTATACAAAAAGACGGTCAATACCTTATCGAAAAAATCGTCTAATTTAATCAATTAGCTGAATGCTTAGAGTATAAAATTTTATGGGTAAAAATGTTGTGATTCTCGGTTCCCAATGGGGTGACGAGGGCAAAGGAAAAATTGTTGATTTATTGACGGATAAAGCCTCATTAGTAGCGCGATTTCAGGGTGGACATAACGCTGGTCACACTCTGGTCATCGATGGTAAAAAAACAGCATTACATCTTATTCCTTCAGGTATTTTGCGTGATCACGTCACCTGCGTGATTGGCAATGGTGTGGTATTGGCACCTGATGCTCTATTTAAAGAAATTAATATGCTCGAAGAGCGTGGCGTTGAAGTGCGTGAGAGACTGAAGGTCTCGGGATCATGCCCGCTAATTTTGCCCTATCATATTGCGATTGATCAGGCTCGAGAAGCATCCTTAGGTAAGTCTAAAATTGGTACTACTGGTCGTGGTATTGGCCCGGCTTATGAAGATAAGGTTGCTCGTCGCGCTTTGCGTTTAAGTGATATGGCCAATATGGATCGATTTGCTGAAAAGCTTAAAACCGTCCTTGAATACCATAATTTTGCGCTAACGCAGTACTACAAAGCTGATCCAGTCGACTTTGATGAAACCTTGGCTTTAGCTAAAACTTGGGCACAGTCGCTATTGCCGATGATGGCAGATGTGACTGATATTTTGCATACGGCGCGCGAAGCGGGTGAGAATATTCTGTTTGAAGGCGCTCAGGGATCACTATTGGATATTGATCACGGTACCTATCCGTTTGTGACTTCGTCTAATACCACTGCGGGTGGTACGGCTACAGGCAGTGGCTTTGGCCCAATGTATCTGGACTACGTTCTGGGTATCACCAAGGCCTACACTACGCGAGTTGGTTCTGGTCCATTCCCGACAGAATTACATTGTGAAATTGGTAATTATTTGGGTGAAAAAGGTCATGAGTTTGGCACAACAACCGGTCGTGAACGCCGCTGTGGTTGGTTTGACGCGGTGGCCCTTAGACGTGCAGTTCGCATAAATAGCATAACTGGTATCTGCCTGACTAAGCTAGATGTATTGGATGGTCTTGATGAAGTTAAGATCTGTATTGGTTACAAGAATGCAGATGGTAGTTCTTTTGATAACCCAACCCATGCTGATGACTTTGAGGGTATTACGCCAGTGTATGAAACACTTCCCGGTTGGAGTGATGTTACCGTAGGTGTTCAGTCTTTAGATAAGTTGCCGGCCAATGCTCAGGCTTATATAAGCCGTATAGAGGAACTTATCGGCGCACCGGTAGATGTAGTCTCTACCGGCCCTGATCGCGTTGAAACTATCGTTTTAAGGCACGCATTTAACTAAATTTTTACTATTTAGCCGCTGGCTGACTGTAATGAGTAATTTCACGCGACTGACCCAGCTTAAATAGGTGGTCAGCGCGCTGAGGCATTTCATCTAATATATTCTCAGTAACGCGCTGAAAATAACTAATAAATCGCAGTATTTGCTGTTCAGACATAACCCCTGAACCGCATTCTATGCCTTCTTTTTCAAGTCGTTTCACCATTTTTTGCTCCTGCTCTAAACGCCAGTTGAAGACAGTATCAAAAGCCGGGGCTTGCAACATAATCAATTCATCAACTAAGGCAAATAATGGCGGATAATCATTTTGTAGCGCGCGATTTACATAGGCGCGCCAGATACCATCTCTATCGTCATTTTCCTCTAGACTATTAATAGGTTGAATCAGCTTTTCCGTGCTTTCTGGTTTGGCTCCTAGACACCAACCCTCAACCACAATTAGCCCAATCTTACCCTCTGTAGTTTTGAGGCTGGCGGCGGGGGCTCTATCATCGATACTTTTATCAAAGCGGGTAATCAGGGTTTTTTGACCGGCAACTAGACTTTTAATAGAGTCCATAGCTAGTTGCACATCATGGGTTCCTGGAACCCCTCGAGTTGCTAGCAGGGGGTGAACTTTAGCCGCTAGGTGATTGCGTTCAGTTTTAGTTAAATAAAAATCATCTAAGGATAGGGATACAGTGGTAACCCCAAGGCGTTCGGCAACCACTGTACATAAATAGTCAGCAAGGGTTGATTTACCTGAACCCTGACAACCATTTATACCAATTACTTGGGGTGAGTTATCAGACTTATAGTTATTAACTATGCTGTCTACTAACGGCGCGAACCACTGATTTGCAGCATCTAGATAAGAAAGGGGTAATTGATTTCGATCGAGAAATGACTTTTCCTCTAAACTGATTTTCATAGGTGTTTTTTCCAAAGCGATGCTGTTGTCATACCCTGTAACGTGATGAATTGTATAAATCTAAGAATAGGCTGTAACAATGGACAGTTGTTAGTTCCTAAATGGAATCTGTTGAATATATAACGACTTGAGTAAGTGCTCGTACATACAACTTCGATAATATTAGCATAGACCTAAAACTTAAAACTAGCGCGAATGATTGAAAATAAAAACCTAATACAGTGAATTAATATTGTTATCATAGGTAATTGTTTGGCAAACAGGTATTTGGACTTAAGCATGAAAAAATTATTGATAGCTGCGCTAATCATTTTGACAGGCTGTGATGCGGCTAATACTAATCAATCTACTATGAAAGGTGATCTTATACCTCTAGTCGATCCAAATAATGATTGGTATCAGTCGGCTTCTCAGCAGATCCAACAACAACGCCTAGTTGCCAAAACTATTCAAAATAAAGAGGGTGCTGCGAAAAACATTATCTTATTTATTGGCGATGGAATGAGCTTAACCACAGTGACAGCCTCACGTATTCTTGAAGGTCAACAACGGGGTTTACTGGGCGAAGAAAATAATCTTAGTTTTGATAATTTCCCCTTCTCTGGCTTATCAAAAACCTATGCGGTTGATGCACAGGTGGCAGATTCTGCAAACACCATGACCGCAATCATGAGCGGTGTAAAAACAAATAAGGGTATCGTTGGTATTAATGAGTCGGTTGTTCGAGGTGAATGTACTACCCAGGCGGGCAATGAAGTTATTTCGGCGTTAGATTTGGCGGAACTTGCTGGCTTATCTACTGGTATTGTTACTACAACCAGAGTCACCCATGCAACGCCCGCGGCAACCTATGCCAAATCAGCAGATAGAGGCTGGGAGGGCGACTCTGATATGCCTTTACAGGCCCTTAATGAAGGCTGTGTGGATATTGCGGCGCAACTCGTCGAATATAAGGCGAACCTCAATTCGCGCTATAAAGGCGCTAATACCGATGGCATTGAGGTTGTGATGGGTGGAGGTCGTCGTCATTTTTTGCCTAAATCAGCCACTATTAATCAAAACAGCACTGAAGGCCGGCGTACTGATGGTCGCGATTTAATCGCTGAGTGGAAAGCGCAGTATCCCGACGGTCTTTATATGCATAGCCGATCTGATTTTGATAGTGCAGATTTTACCAAAGCCACTACTGTATTTGGTTTATTTAATAAGACCCATATGCGCTTTGATGCCAATAGGCAATCGAAACGAGTTAAAGAACCATCATTGAGCCAAATGACCGAAAAAGCACTACAGGTATTATCAAAAAATCCAAAAGGTTTTTTCTTAATGGTCGAAGCAGGGCGTATTGATCATGCTCACCATGTCGGCAATGCATTTAATGCACTGTCAGATACTATTGAGCTATCAAAAGCGGTGGAGGTTGCGCTTAAACAAACCGACCCTGAAGATACTTTAATTATCGTTACAGCAGACCATAGTCATGTTTTTACAATGGCGGGATACCCTAAGCGCGGTAATCCTATTATGGGTAAGGTTGTTTCCTTAGGCGATACAAAGCCTCAGCTAGCAGATGATAATTTACCCTATACAACCTTGGGGTATACCAATGGTATTGGTCACCGGCATTTGGGCTCAGAGACAGATGCAGATAAGGGTTATAAGGAGCAGGGTGCTCCGGGGCGAGCCAATCTTAATCAAGTAGACACGACGCAATCAGGGTTTTTTCAAGAGTCATTAGTGCCGCTAGAATCGGAAACCCACTCCGGTGAAGATGTGCCTATTTATGCATCCGGTCCTGGTGCCCATTTAATTTCTGGCAGTAATGAGCAGACTCTAATTTTTCATGCTATGAATCATGCCGCTGGGTTACTTAGCAAAGCCAAAAAGGCGCTTGAAGATTAATTTTTAAGATTAGGTCTTAGCGGAAGACTCTGGGCAATTTTATGATTAATTTCATCAATGGTTTTTGAAATAGCTAAAAAACGCTCAGAGGTGGCTGGATGAGATGCAGAGTGACTGGATCCGATGCTTCCTGGGTGTTCTGCCGCCATATCTCGCCAGAAGTCAGCAACACCCTCTAAGGGCAATCCTGCAGCATTCATATAGTAGAGCGCCACATAGTCGGCCTCAGCCTCGAAATCCTGTGAGAATGCACCAGCGCCGGCACTGCTAAAGATTCCCTGAGTATCTACGCCATTGGCTGCTGCGGCTAGATCAAGTAATGTACCAAACATAGTATTGGTTTGTTTTTTATCAATATGGCCCATCAGGTTATGCCCTAATTCGTGGGCAATAACTAAAGCAAGATCTTGGTCATCTGTGGCAAATCGCATCATGCCCTTAGTGATAATAATCCTTTCACCATCAGCATAAGCATTAACCGCATCGCTTTCGCCGAGTACAGCAGGGTAGCCGCAAATCTTTTCTTGAGTCACATTTAGATCAATGATGTTTTGTTCGCGTTTAATACGCAGTTTAGCTAAGGGGGTGTTGGCGGTTTGGCTATGATTAATTTCAGCATAGAACCTGTTGTGTTGCGACACATTATCGCCAAACTCTATGTTATTAAAAGCAATTACTTTGTCATTTACCAAAAGTCCGGCTTTGTCGGCTGGGCCGTTTTTGGCAACCCAGGTAACTGTCAATTCATCTCCAGCAAAAATTTTCTTAGCAGTTGATTTCCAACTATCTACAAAGTCAGAGCTAGCCGAGCCCTGAGCGCCCAGGGAGTAGATTTGCTTGTTGGCACAAAATTGACTGGCAGCTTTTAGAATAGGGTACGACACATTATGCAGACGTTGTTTGTAACCTAGATACTTTTTTAATGCCAACTCTCTTTGGATAGTTTGTTCGGCATCAAGTTCAGCCGTGTCATATGTGATACGCGTTGTACTTGGAGCTGCGCAGGCAACAAGGGTAGCTGTAATCAAAAATGGAACAATTAACAATCGCATTTTATATCCTGAATAATTTTTTTCTTTTTAGAATATTTAAACTTTAAACAAACATAAAGCAATTCAAATTAATTATTGATGGCGGCCGGCATGCAACCCTCAGAAAAATTAAGAACAATATTGCACAAACTGAAATTTATTCTACGATTTGTTAAGGGTTCTGAAAAGCGATATTAAATGTAAAGATTGAAGAGGAGGGGGGAGCAAAACAGCTGGGCTATATACACAACGGCCGATAAGTTTTGCAACTTATCGGCCGCTGGGTAAAAGGTTTAAACCCTTAGAACGAGTATCTCAGACCCATAGTGTATCTTGGACCATATTGACGTGCGAACAAGAATTGACGCTCATAGCGACCATAACCCTGTTCTGTTTCGTTGTTAAGGTTAACGCCATCGAAGAAGACCGTTAAGTCATCATTTAGGTCATAGTTGATGCTGGCATCAATTTGACCAAACTCTTTGGCATACTGCGGAGGAGCATCTGATGAACCCTGGCTTTGACCTACACCGATTAGGTAAGCATCACGCCATGCATAGGTTACCTTCACAGATAGACCATCTTTTTCATAGAAAGTCTGAAGGTTAGCAGAATCGCTCAAACCAGTTAGCGGTGTTTGTTGTGTTAGGCTATCGACATCAAATTCAACATCACCTTCAACAACGGTTGCGTTAGCAGCAACACCGTAACCTGAGTCACCAAATAGGTGCTGAACAGCAACTTCAAAACCGTCGACGGTTTTAGTATCAGCACTGTTAAATGGACGACTGATATCCCAAACCATCAATGGATCTTCAGAGGTTGGCTCAATAAACCCGCCATCGTTAACAGTAGTACCTAGTGCAACCATTTCAGCAAAGATAGCGTCATTAGTAGCCTGCTCATTACGATCAGCTAAGCTTGCTTCAGCCGCTAACCAGCGAGGGCCTTTGTAGATATCGTTGAAGCCATCAATAGTGATGGAATCAATGGTGCTACCTATGAAGTTCTCAACCGATTTTTTGTAGTATCCAACAGAAGCGTAACTGCCTTCACCGTAATACCACTCTAAGCTTACATCTAGGTTAGTTGATTCGAACGGCTTAAGGTCAGTGTTACCCTGGCTACCAGTTCTAGAACCGATTTTAGGGCTGCCCGATAGTTGACGAACACCGGCCAGATTACCTAGTGGAGCACGAGTAATACTCTTACCCCATGATACTCGACCAACAACATCGTCAGTTACATCGATGCGAACATCTAGCATTGGTAGAAGAACATCATGAGCACCTTGAATTGCAAGTGTTGATTCTCCTGCGTATTGGGTTAGGAATTCTGAACCACCTTTCCACCATACTTCAGTAGGAACATTTTGCAGTACATTACTGGTTACAGCAGTTTCTTCGTAGCGAACACCCGCATTTAGATTAACTGGCATGCCTTCAAATTCTAGGTCCCAGTTAGACTCTACGTAGATGCTATCAGTTACTTCTTGCACACCAGTTTCACTATAGGTACCCATTGGGTGAGTCGCTGATAGTGCAAAGTAGTCATCGCCACCTAATACATCATTAGTTAAGAAGGCTTCTGAAATTGCCGCAAGCTCATCAAAATCAAAGCTGTAGTAGTAGTCCGTTGTTAAATCTGAACCACCGCCAGCAAAGGCATCCAAAAAGTCACCTGTGTCATTCAGTGTGAACATGCTGTCTGGAAGGATTGCAGTATACGATGGGTTGAATAGGAAGCCACCAATCAAGCCACTCCAAGAATTAGAGCCACTCATGGTTTGATCAACACGACCCAATCCGAAAGATACATCTACAAGCGGTAAATCACTGCCGCCGTAAGTCCAAACACCGTCAAGTTGAAGTTGCTCAACTTCTGCTTTACCAGGGCTATAGATAAACTGACTGAAGTGGCTATCAATATCACCGCGAGGTAGAACATTGCCGCCATTTTTCCAATCGATCAGCATCTGTGGAATTTCACCAGTGCGATAGTCATAGTATTTGGTGTTTAACTGATTCGAACCCACAACCAAAGAACCATTGCTACCTAGGCCTTTGTCAGCACCGTTGTCACTGGCATTTGTAGAGTCATGGTAATCTAGAGTCAATGCTAAATCATCGCTGTATTGCCACTCAACATTAAAGCCTTTTGATTCGGCTTCAACAAAGGTAGTGTTTCGTGAGGCGGTAAATGAACCATCATCACCGGCAATCTCAGCATAGACTGCAGTACCATCAGCGTCTAGCTCATAAGCATTGATATTTGGACCGTAGTTGTTCCACATGCCCCAGCTAATTGAGTTACTACCTGTAGTAGCCTCAGACTTGGTGTAATCAACAGTTGCCGTAATAGCATCTGTAGGCGCAAATTGAACAGTCAACTGAGCATTGTTTCTCTCACGTTGAAGATCATTAATGCCATAGTTCACATCACGCGGGAAAAAGTGATTACCAACTCGATTGCCTTCATCATCTAAAGGACGTGGATCTACGACAAAATTAGGGTCAATTTCTGAGGGCAAATCTACATTGGCTTGCCAACCCTGAACATTAGAACTTTGTTGCTGGAAATCACGTCTCTGATGTGAGAAGGATAGGGCAACACCTACTGTGTCATCGTTGAAGGTGTTGCTGTATACACCAGCAACTTCTGGAGTAAAGTCATCACCCTCAACATTTGAGCTGTCATAAATGCTTTTAACGGCAAATGATGCTTTTTCGCCAGGGTTATCAAGAGGCTTTGTGGTAACTATATTTACCGTAGCACCGAGACCACCACTAGGGGTTGAAGCTCGTGCAGTTTTTTGTACCTGCAATGCATCTACACCCTCGGAGGACAGATTTTCTAAATTATATGAACGCGAGTTACCAGTACCTGGCATTTGGCGACCATTTAAAGTCACTAGGTTAAAGTCAGGGCCAAAACCACGTACTGTGATTTGACTACCTTCACCATTGGCGCGACTGATGGATACACCTGAAATGCGTTGTAGCGCTTCAGCAAGGTTAGTATCTGGGAATTTACCCATCTCCTCAGCAGAAATACCATCAACAACACCGGTTGCATCGCGTTTCATATCCATGGAACGTTCCAAGCTTCCACGAATACCAAGAACCAACACCTCCTCCAAAGCAGCTGAATTTTCACCTTCAGATGAATCTTCTGCCATTAGCGAGGGTGCGGCGCTTAATGCTGTTGTCAGAGCAACTGCAACAGCCATCTTCTTTTGACTAAAGTATGAATTTTTCATAAGAATATACCTATTTTTTTCTTATTACCCTGCGGGCTACTAACCCGCAGGATATACATTTATTTTAATTAAGGAGCCGAAATAACCACGTTATCGATGCGATATACAGCGCCATCGCCGGCACCCCATGCTGGGAAAACCATGACAACATCGATCGCGCTTATATCTAATCCCGCCGTTGACAGATCTTGGAGACTATAAGTGTAAGTCTGCCATCCATCTAATGCAGGTGCTGCGCCTTCCTGACTGGCTGATAAAGATAGTTCCACAGCTTCAGCAGCACCGTTGGACTCTATTTTCATTTTCCAGTCAGTAGCGGGGTCAGCTGGCATGGTTAGTACCTTCATTTCGAAACGAAGGTATCCATCAGCTAATAATGCACTGGCATCATAGGGGGAGGGGTTATCAGAAAACTCACCGCGGGTGTTAAAGCCCAATACGGTATCACCACTGACCGTAAACTCAACGACCGTACCATGAGTTGAATCGTCAACTTCTACAGTAGGTGTTGAACCACCACAGCAATCCCATAACGCCCAGTCAGACTGGCCGTTCTCAAATAGTGCGATGCCCTTTCTGCTTGGTACAGAGCTAGGGTCATAAATCATCACATTATCTAGACGATATACCGCACCATCACCGGCACCCCATGCGGGGAACACCATGACAACGTCAATAGCACTAATGTCTAAGCCAGCGGTAGATAACTCTTGCAGGCTGTAGGTGTATGTTTGCCACACATTTAATGCTGGTGCCGCACCTTCTTGACTTTGAGTCAATGATAATTCAACAGCCTCAGCAGCACCGTTAGACTCTATCTTCATTTTCCAGTCAGTCGCGGGGTCAGCTGTCATAGTAGTCACTTTCATTTCAAACTGAAGAACACCATCAGTTAGAATTGCGCTAGCATCAATGGGTTCAGGTGTATCAGTAAACTCAGATCGTGAGTTGAAGCCCAAAACAGTATCACCGGAAACAGCAAACTCAGCCACTGCACCATGATCTATATCATCAGCTACTACCGTAGGCGTTGAACTACCACAGCAATCCCATAGAGGCCAAGCATCCAAAGTACCATTTTTAAATAATACGTCGCCTTTAAACTCTTTAACCGCTGTAGGGTCATAGATACGAACATTATCTAGGCGGTAAACAGCACCATCACCGGCACCCCATGCTGGGAACACCATTAGTACATCAATTGCACTCGCATCAAGGCCAGCTTGAACAAGATCTGAGATGTTGTAGGTGTAGGATTGCCACTGGTCAGAAGGGGCTGCGCCCTCAGTGCTTTGCGTTAGACTTAATTCAACTGCCTCGGCCGCACCATTGGATTCTATTTTCATTTTCCAATCAGTACTAGGGTCAGCTGTTGGGGTAATGACTTTTAAGTCAAACTGAAGCACGCCATCAGCCATAAGACCACTGGCATCAAATGGAGCAGGTGTGTCAGTAAATTCACTGCGTGAATTAAAGCCCAGAACAGTTTCGCCTACAACAGTAAATTCAACAGCAGCGCCATAGGCTGAGTCTTCATCGGTTACGACTTCTGGCGTTGTGCTGCCACAACAGTCCCAGAATGGCCAACTAGCATTTTCTTCATCAGCAAAGATTTCTAAAGAAGGGCTTCCTGCTAATGGTGATGTGATTTCTATGTTATCAACTTGGTAAACAGCGCCGTTACCAGTACCCCAAGCTGGGAAGATTAAAAGCACATCAATAGAGCTGATATCAAGGCCTGCGGTTTGTAAATCAGTTAATGCATAGGTAAAGGTTTGCCACTCACCCGATGGGTCAACACCCTCTTGGCTGGCGTTTAAAGCAA
>CALKMW010000046.1 GCA_938092205.1 uncultured Pseudomonadales bacterium | reverse complement strand
ACAATTGTTAGCTACTCAGTGGCAATGGACCTATAATAATGTTCGTCCACACTCAGCAATCGGAGGGGTTCCTCCCAGACAATTGCTATAACCGAGAAAGCCTCTACTTTTAGCTGATGCTAATAATGGGGGGATTACAGTACGATTTGTAAATTATGCTTGGCAGCCAAAACGTTGTTTACCTCCAAAGAAAACTCAGAGACTTCTAGTCTCGATATTCTAAAATTATAATCATTTGCATCTTCCTGACTGTTAATATCTACGTCAGGTTGATTTGGCTGTGTTATAACGTAATCCATATGTATCTCCTAGGGTTATTGAGTATGACCTTTCCCTCAAATAACCATACCTTTACTAAGGATGGTTGTATTAATACGCACGTAGATCGTAGCATAGTGTTTTATCAGAATTCTTCTGAAACATTAGTAGTTAGTGTCGATAATCAAACTCTAGTGGCCTCTGGTTACCTAAACGTTGGATTCCATATGGTTTGGTAGCATACTTGCTAGCATTAAGCGCTTTGTTGTGGAGTATTTATAGTTTGTGAGAAAGTGGTTTTTTTAATGATAAACAATACATTTTTGCAAAAGCTCTAAAGATTTTTAGGGTAATTAGCAAAGGAATTGAAAAAATAATATGATGGATCAAGCTCTGAAAAATGGTATGGATAGCTGTATGCCGGATTGTACAAAGTTAGAAGAAATTGACATGGATAGATTGTGTTTAACCAAAAGCTGTCCCTCAAAGATAATAACCAGTAAGAAACAATTACTGAGTTGCATAAAGGATTTGCTTTCATGTCTCATGACTGGCTCGACTCTAAAAAGGCTATAGTTCCTCAACTAGGTGATAGGTCATTACAGGCTCTTTCAGCCACTCAGCAACTGACTATTGCTCATGATTTAGCCAGTGATATTGAACGAAAATGTTTTTTGAAATTATTGTTGGAGGTGAGCGAACCTCCGGCTTTATTGAGTCTAATCTGTAAAAAATGCTCCAGTCCAGATGTCCTAGAAAAATTCTTTGACCTCGTGTGCTCACTTGACGATGCTCCTGAAGATTGGTTAATGGAGCTGGACTATTTCATATTGCAGTTTGGTGCCTATCAGTGGCCTTCGTTTGAAATACTTTCAGACAATGAAAACCTACCCTCGTCATTAGAGTTTGTAGAGCGTTATGAGAATCGATGGAATTGGGGTAAGCTTTCAAGCAATGAAAACCTACCTTGGTCAATAAAGCTAATTGAGCGATATGGCGATTGTTGGAATTGGGGCACGCTTTCGTGCAATCAATCCGTACCTTGGTCATCAGACCTTATAGAGCGTTATAAAGAGCGCTGGTTCTGGGATGAGCTATCAGGTAATGAATCCCTACCTTGGTCATTAGAACTTATAGAGCGTTATGAAGAACGATGGGACTGGCATAGGCTTTCAGGCAGCCAATCCGTACCTTGGTCATCAGACCTTATAGAGCGTTATAAAGAGCGCTGGTTCTGGGATGAGCTTTCAGGTAATGAATCCGTACCTTGGTCATTAGAACTTATAGAGCGTTACGAGGATTGGTGGAACTGGGGTTGTCATGAGCGGAGCTGGAACAGCCTTTCCAACAATGAATCCCTACCTTGGTCATCAGCCCTTATAGAGCGTTATAAAGAGCGCTGGTTCTGGGATGAGCTATCAGGTAATGAATCCCTACCTTGGTCTTCAGAACTTATAGAGCGTTATGAGGATCGATGGAACTGGAATGGCTACGGCTATTACGATTTACAAGAAATGCACGGCCTTTCGTCAAATAAATCCCTACCTTGGTCATTAGAGCTCATTAAGCGTTATGAGGAACAATGGGACTGGAGAGTGCTGTTAAACAATAAATTCCTAACTTGGTCTATAGAGATTATTGATGGTTTATTGTCGTCTTCGGATTTCTTTAAGCATTCAACTATTAGTCATCTTCATGGGGATTTCGATTTTTTTCTTGATGAGACAGCCATTCTTGAGCTAGCCCCATCTTGGGAGCTATTGAAGCATAATGATTTTTTCATACTAGAATGCCGTATATCAAAGTGGCTTTCTGACGAAATGGAACAACATGAATAGACTGAATTCTTTACCACTTTTGCAATACACAAAATGACAATGGCCCTTTTATAAGTCGTTGCTAACTAGATAATCTAGCCGAGGTTTATCGCATGGAGCTACAAGCTCATTTCAACAATATACATAATGTGATTATTAATAATATTAAAGCCGCAAAAGCTGAAATTATTGTTGCCGTAGCATGGTTTACAGACCAAGATATTTTTAATGTATTATGTAAGAAATCCGGGTTAGGAGTAAAAGTATCTGTTGCGTTAATTGCTGATGAAATAAATCAGAGAGCTGGTGGAATAAATTTTAACAAACTGGAAGCATTAGGGGGCTTAGTGATTTTTCTTCCTCCATCCACTGATGATAAAACGATAATGCACCACAAGTTCTGCGTTATTGATGGAAAGACAGTTATTACCGGTTCTTATAATTGGAGCAAAAAAGCCAGAAAAAATGACGAAAATATCACTGTGATTACGGACAACCCAGCGTTTTCAAGTAAATATATTTCGGTATTCGAAAAACTTGTTAATAAGGGTTCAGATGATCCTCAACCCAGTGTCGATTCAAGTGTAGTTAGGCGCCGGTTAGAGCTGATCCGAAATCTCATTTTACTTTCAGAGCATGAAGATATTGATACGCACGTTCATAAATTACGCTCTGTAGCAGATCAACTCGAGCTGACAGCAATCATGAATGCCATAGATAAAGGTGAATTTAGGGCAGGTTTAGAGCTAATTAATGCTTATATTGTAAAAACAACATCACTTGTTAAGGCTGATTTTGTCGAAATAAATGACCTTAGATTTCGGCTTGAGATCTTGGAACTACGCCTCAAATCTTTGAGCGATGAAAAAGCTGACATGGAACGCCAGCTGATTGTTTTTAATAGGGTTCACGACGATTCGCTTGGGAATATAATCCAGGAAATATTAAAAGCTAAAGCAAAGCTAGCGAGACTAAAGGTTAAACTAAAAGAAACAGGCGAAGAATGTGCTCAAGCAAAGGTAGAAGCAGATGAGGCTGATAGAGCTTATGAGCGGTATAGTCAGCAGCATGAAGAACTTCAAAATGAAGATGCTATTCCCGAACTGAATAGTAAAGAAGAAAAAGATCTGAAGAAAATTTATCGTAAAGCCTGTAATCTTTGCCACCCAGACAAAGTCTCGGAAGAGTTAAAGGGGAAAGCCCATGATGCTTTCGTTGAGTTACAACATGCTTACAAATCAAATAACTTGGACCGTGTTACTGGCATATTTGAAGAGCTTTTGGAAAAAGGAGAGCTAGAAACTCGATCATCTTCACTCACTGAAATTGAGTCTCTAGAAGCTGCAATTGCAGAAATGGAATACTCCATATGCAGAATAATCACTGAGCTTAAAACCCTAACCAAGAGCGACCAATACAGCCTGCTGAAAGCAGCGGGGAGCAGCATGTCGGAATGGAATAAATATTTCGAAATACAGCGTGAAAGTTTAGAGGCTGCGCTTTGTAGCATTGAGCAAGAAATAGTTAACCTCATTAGTTCAGATCCTCCAAAAGATTTTATGTAACTCTAAAATTCTACTACTTCATTAGGCGCTTAATAACCGTCTGTGAAAACAGGGTAGAACTCAACGACCTTAAAAAGCCAACGGAGGGAAACCACCTTTAATGGCTGCCTAAATACTTCTGCTAGCGGTTAAAAATGGGAGGATTACAACTGGGTAATCATCCCTAAATTTAACTGAAGCTAGATTGGCTACAGAACCTATGTTTGATAAGTAGTTCAGAAAGCGAAGTGGTTAGCATTGGTGTTAAGTATATTTCTAAATAGTTGAATAATCTTAAAGAATCCTCAGTCTCTGAATTTTAATGATGATTATCAATTAATTAAAAACTAACTGTGTCGTATGTGAGTTATTCAGTGGTTAGGAAATTTTCTGATATAGATGTATAGATATTTGTGTAACCATGGGGGGAAAGTAGCTATATTAAGGATTCAGTGTGCTAGAATTTTTGCAGCCCATAGATGAGTATCTAAAACATTTTCTGCCCCAAGCTCTTGCCCTGTTTACACACATATCTTGGGGTGTAATCGGTGGTGGCGGTTTGTTGTTGGTAATGTGCGTATCAGCATGGGTATTTCTGAAAAGAGCCAGAAGAGTTTCAAATGAACTTGATGAAGCCATTAAGGTAATAAATTCATCTCATGACGAAGCTTCCTTTACTGAAGAATATGAGACGATTAATCAGAAATTAGAGAACAATCGTTTAGTCGGGCATTTATGGTCAGAATTCACTGAAACTTTAATTCCTCCTATGGAGGATATTGATGACCCTTCATATAGGGTTTATAGGAATACTAAACGCCCCGGTACTTTCTTTACTTATAATTCATTATTTCCCAAGGTGACTCCTCTTGTAAGGGGAGAGACTTATATCGGCCTAGGATTGATATTTACATTCATCGGTCTAGTTGCGGCTCTAACTGAATCCAGTAATGCCTTTGACGGTGACTCTACGGAAATCAAAGCTGCGTTGGCTGGTCTACTAAGTGTAGCTGGTGCTAAGTTCTTAGCTTCTGTGGGGGGCTTATTGAGCTCGATAATCCAGTCTATAGTGGTACATCGACGTCAGACCCTTTTAATATCAAAGCTATCGGCCTTCAATAATGCGTTGGAAGGACGGTTGGTTTACGCGAGCATGGAAAGAATTGCAGCCGATCAGTATATACACGCACAGAGGCAAACAAGAAGGCTCGAGGAACTTAGCAATGATATAGCTATGTCTCTAGGAGATCGAATAGAACGTTCTGTAGGGGCTCTGCCAGACATGTTTGGTGATCAAATGAGAGCAGTAATGGAGCCTGTTAGCGCGTCATTATCATCGGTATCCGATAGCATGTCTCAAGCAAATCAGGATGCCATGGGGCAGATGGCAAAAGAATTCCACGACCAGATGCAGGGTGCTTCTTCAGAAGTTATGGACAATGTTCTTGGCCAACTGGAAGGTGTTTCAAGATCAATGACTGATATGATGGGTTCGATTGGTGATGTACGTGAGTCGTTAACCTCGGGGGTCACGGCAGCGTCCTCATCAATGAACGATGCTACCGAAAATATGGCCGGAACGATTACTGAATTGGTTAATAAAATGCAGTCTAGTACGCTTGAGACGACTAATAGCATAAGTAGCCAGTTTGAAGAGGCTATGGGCAGAACCTCAGGAGTTATATCCCAAGCGGCTGAACGTGCTTCTCAAGAAATGGAGTCTACTGTCAAAGAGGCATTTGAAGGTGTTAACCAGCAGATAATAAGGTCCATTGACGGTGTTGAAGAGGTGCTTAATTCATGGAAGGAAAGTACTCAACAAGTCTCTAGTTCACTTAATGGTATGAATGAACAATTAGGCAGAAATAATCAACATTTGTCTGATTCCGCCAGCACCTTAGGCCAAGCTGTCGATGCCTTTAAGCAAGTACCTACTCAAGTACGAAGTGCAGTAGAGCCTCTAAGCAGAGTCAGTGTTTCTCTAACTGAAGCTATAACCGAGATGGCAGCAGTCGGGGATGCGCTTTCTGATGCTGGTGATGAAATGAAGGATTCTACAGAGCAAATGGGCGACACCTTCACTCAGTTGGTCAAAACATGGGAAGCGCAAACTGAGCAGCTTCAAGGGGCTGATCAGGAATTAGCTACAGCTTTCGAGACCATTAAAGAAGGTATGCGTTCTAATATGAATACCTTTAACGATTTTAATCAACAAACTATCAATGGATATGCTGATGCGATAAAGCAACTTAATGGTTTGGTCGCTGAAATTAAAGACACCGTAGAAGATCTGGCGGACAACTTAAATGGATAATGTTGAACATGATCACAAGGTAGATTATTTCGCGTCTATGACGGATATGGTCGTAGGTGTTCTGTTTATCTTCATTATCATGGTTGCCTTCTTCGCCTATCAAGCAGAAGAAGAATCAATCCCTCTCGCTATTTATGAATCCGAGGTGGCAAAGAACTTGGCTCTGCAGAGCGAAGTAAGGCATCTAGAATTAACGATTGAAGAGTTACTGAAACAAGCCAAGGTGGATCGTCCGATATTAGAAGAATATCAAAGAAGAGTGCAGTCTCTAGAAGAGAGAGTCAAAGCTCTTCTGGATAAAGAGGTAGTGACACAGGCTCAGATTGACCAGTATGTAAAAACTATTGCCCAACTCAAAAAAGAGCTGGAAGTATTGAAAGCGCAATTGAAAGATTTGACGACTTTGGATGCATTGGTTGAGTATGTTTCAGATGGAGAAAAGTCTCTCGATAATATTGTGAATGATGTTATTGACGACCTTAGATCACAGGGAATAGATGCAAAGAGTTTCCAAAAGGGCGTAGTCACAATAAGCGGTAAAGGATTATTTGCTAATGGTAGTTCAGATCTAAGCAGTGTGGCAGGTGGTGAAGAACGAGTTGCTAAATTAGCAGCAGCCATCGTAAATAGAGTTAGATGCTTTAGCTTTAGTACGGAATTTGACGTTACTAAAGTTAGTATGGATTGTAATCCTCAACATGTTTATCTTGAATCGGTCTATGTTGAAGGTCATACGGATAACATGCCAATAGGCAGAATGTTAAGTGACGGTAGTAGGAATAACTTGGAACTCAGTGCTAGACGTGCAACAAATACTTATCAGACATTTGTTAAGTCCCAGCCGGCGTTAACAACGTTGGTTAATGCTTATGATCAGCAGGTGTTGAGCGTTTCGGCATATGGAGAACAAAGGCCAATTGCTTCGAATTCGACCGCGCAAGGTAGAGATGATAATCGGCGGATTGATATTCGGTTTGTGATGTACGTACCCAAGTCACATTACGAGCTCAATCAGTTTAAAGCGAGATTCATGTGATGGCAGCTTTAAGCGCAGCGCTTCGCCAGTTTAGCTATGGTTTTCAATTCGATAGACCAAGTTTAAGCATGCATAAAATGAAGTCTGCCTGCGATCAAATTAGGCGAGATTCAGCCAACGTAACGCCTACGCTAGGTAGGATGAGCGAAGAACAGCTTAAGTTAGCTATTTCAAAACTAAAGAACAATCAAGCGTTGTCCCGGAAACAACTCAAAACTATCTGCTATGGTCAGCTTGATGTATTTAAAGATAACCAAGAAGACAAAGAACTATTTGATAGATTTCTAAGACAAATTCAGAAACAGATAAATGGGTTTATGATGAAAGCCTTGCTACAAGGGTATTTGCTTTCTTATAAGCCTAATAGCTACATATCAAATAAACTGCATTATCTACTTACTAAGTATTCATCTTATTTCAATCAAAAAGATCAGAATCGAATAGATAAGTTTGGCTTTTTAGACGATAAACCGGCTAAGAAACTAGCTTTCATGGTAATACGCGCTCAATCGTTGGACTATAGCGATCTGTTTAGAGAAGCGAAGCTTAATCGATCAGGTGAAGGTAGAGGTTTGTTGGTTGAGTTGTTTAAAGAAATTTGCCTGCAAGCCCAGCTTGGGGCAAAGCCAGATTCGCTGAACTGGTTTCTGAATTATTGCTTAGATGGTAATGAAATAATCTATAAAGAACATATTGAATACTATGCACTTGCTTTGTTGGGCCCTTGGAGAAAAACGACGCCAGATAAACAAACTCAGAAAGTAATCCAACACTTCTTAATCGATCAATTTGGTGATCCTCGAGTTAAAGCTGGTCGCTGGGTTCGAGTTTCTGAAGAGCTGAAGAGCGTGCTGTTCCAATGGTTAGTGTCTCAATCACTAGACCTGATGCTTGAGGTGCTTTCTGCTTCAAACGACACTGGACATTGGAGAGAAAGAAAACCTTTCTGGAAAACCTATATCGATGCTGGCGTAGTCGACGAGGCATGGGTTGTGTTCGGTTCGCAGGCATATTGGAAAGCTAAACAAATGGAAAGAGAGGAGAAGATTCCAAAAGGTGGCTATGGCCAGATTTCAGGCGGTTCAAGTCAGAGAAATCATTCCGTGCTATTGCTGCGTATGGGCGATTTTATCATCAGTGAGTGGACTCATGATGGTAAGGTAAGGTGCTTTAATATCGCAGATAATCGAGCGCCAAAGCTATATAGGCCTGAATACAACGCTGATAAAATTCGAGATGATTTAGGTATTTTTGCCATAAGCCATTACTCTAATTGGCAACGAAGAGTGAGAGCTGAGTTGACCAAAGTAACTGGCCATAGAGTTTAGATAAGAAATAGTCTAGAAGGGATACAAGATGTCTATTGTTTTTACATATACTGCTTCTGATACTGAAGTTTCTATCTATTTAACAGAAGCATCGGGGTTGTTTTTTAAAAAACAAAGTACGGTAAATGTTCAGAACTGGGAATCAGTAAGCCCAGATTCCTTAAATGCAATAACAAGAATAGAACTGGCACGACTTAGTGAAACCGGTGATGTTACCGAACTTTCTAATGGACAAGGTTATTCTTTAACACACGAATTTGTATCTAACCTGACCAATTCTCAGGCCAAGGCTGTTGGATTGCCAGAATCAATACCGCTTCAATTAAGGCTTTCCTTTAACGGCCCATTTACCGATCCTCAGACACGAATTAATGTTACTTGGCATGATAAAGCTGGAACGAAAAAACGTATTAAGGAAATAGGTTCTATAGCTACTCTTGGAGAAAAAGACTATAGGATTCCGGATACCTTATTTCATGTCTTGAGCAAGGCGTCGTTGTTTAATGAGACTATCGATAAGTCGCTGGATGATCGTGTAATAGCTACATCTGAATTAAAGCTTGCACTTGAATCTCTTATTGGAGAGGAGATCGATACGGATCGCACAATTTCTCAACTTAAGCTCTTCCATGCATCTTCAGTCTCGTTAGATGTTCAGTTGACGGGTGATGGAGTAGTCTTCGAACCAGTATTGTTTTCAAAGGGCACTGTGGAAGAGGCTAATGCTCGTGGTGTGCCTGTCGAAGAAAGCAATCAATTACTGACACCTGAAAAGCAGAATTATTTCGTCAACCGATTTGCAAAAAATAACGGTGAGAAGGGAGCCTATACTATCTCGCCCGGAGAATACGTTTTTATTGATCCGTCGTTGCGGACAGCAATGGGTGTTGTGCGCAAAATGCAAAGTGGCAGCAAAGAGCAAAGGGAGCAGTTTGTTCGTAGCCCTGCGAGTTTCATAAAACAAGAGCTCATAGATAGAGGAGTTACCGACGAGGAAGAATTAGATGCCGTAGTTGCTGCTAGTTTTGTTGAATCAGATGCCTACTCTGCTCGAGTATTAAGTGTCGGGATATGGGAACAACCTGTAATACCTTTTGTACAAAAAACCGAGAATACATGGATACCAGAAGGGTTCGGGTTAAAGATCGGTGATCAAAGTTTTATTATCTCAGAAACAGAATTGATGCTGTTGGTTAAGGACGCTCCTTCATTAATGTCTGAAGGTCAATCACATTTTGAATTAGAATGTGGCGCCTCGTTACCTATTAATCAGGATACTGTAGCAGCCTTATCTGAGCTTAAGAAATACATAGATGATAACAATCTGACAACTGAAAATTTAACAGATCAAGAAGGTACTTCTCCGGAGGAAAATAGCGGTTCAGAAGAAGAACCTGAAGGTAAAGATAGAATTGCAGTCATAGTTGAAAGTAATTATGAAGATCCTACGTTCTCTATTCAAGAACAGCCGAGGGCTGACTTTGTTGGATATGTAAGGCCGATGGGATTGTGTAACGATCCAAAAACACACCAGGTAACTGGCATCGAATGGTTGCAAGAATCATGGTGCATAGGCTTATCAGGAGTGCTTCTAGCTGACGATATGGGCTTGGGAAAGACCTTTCAAACATTAGCCTTCCTATCCTGGCTTCAGGATAAGCGCGCTAGTTTGGGCTTACCTAATAAGCCTATATTACTATTAGCACCTACATCTTTACTTGGAAACTGGGAAGCCGAAACCAAACTGCATCTGGAAGCTGAGTATTCATCCAAAATTGACCTTTTGTACGGTAGTAGTCGAATCAAAGGTTATAAGAAGCCCGGATTCAAAGGTAATGACGTTACTGAAGGTTGTTCGACATTGGATCTAAATCAGCTCAAATCAAGCCAGTGGATTTTAACCACCTATGATACGTTAAGGGACTATCAAATATCCTTCTCACAATTACCAATTGCTTGCGTGATTTTTGATGAAATGCAAAACATAAAAAACATAAGGGCGATGAGAACTAATGCGGCTCAAGCCTTAAATGCAGACTTCAAAATTGGCTTAACGGGTACTCCAGTAGAAAACTCTTTAGCAGATATATGGACGTTATTTGACACCTTGGTTCCCGGATTGTTGGGCGGGTTACGAGACTTTATGGCCTATTATGCTGACGAGGAAGTAGATTGTACGGAGAAGTTGTCTGAGTTAAATCGGAAACTGACTTCAGATTCATTAGATAATAGTCGCTATATGTTGCGTAGAATGAAGTCGGATGTAGTTAAAGATTTGCCAGAAAAGAGAGAGCATTACGTCAAGTCTGATATGCCCGAAATTCAGGCAGAGACTTATTCTGAAGCCATTGGCCTTGTAAGAACGGCAAGTAGTAACATAGATAAAAGAAATGCATTTTCAAAGATTAGAGGCATTTCGTTGCACCCGTATTCTCCAGAAGATGCTGAAGATGGAAATGCCTACGCGGAACAATCAGCTAGGCTAATAGAGTTGTTTGATATTCTTGACTCTGCATTCAAAGAAGGTAGAAAGGCCCTCATCTTTATAGAAACAATAGCCATGCATGAATGGTTGTCAGGTTACATTAAGCATCGTTACAACTTAAGTCATTATCCGCAACGTATTTATGGTAGTGTTACGGCTGTTAAGCGTATGGAAATAGTCAACCGCTTTCAGGATATGAATAACCTTGGTTTTGATGTTTTACTGTTGTCACCAAAAGCAGCTGGAGTAGGATTAACGCTTACAGCAGCAACCGTAGTGATACACCTTTCTAGATGGTGGAACCCTGCTGTTGAAGACCAATGTACAGATAGAGCTTACCGTATTGGTCAAACTGAATCAGTAGATGTCTATTATTTAATGGCGCAACACCCAGCCTTAGCAGACAAAAGTTTTGACATAGTTTTAAATGATTTATTAGCTAGTAAACGTGGGCTTTCAAAAAACACACTAGTACCAGTAGAAAACGGCTCCGAAATGGAAGATATATTGAGCCAGATGGATAATTGAGACAAACAATGACAGAGAACCATAAGAAGCAACTTGAACAACAGCTATGGAACATCGCAGACACCCTGCGCGGCAAGATGGATGCCGATGAGTTTCGTGATTACATCTTGGGCTTTATTTTTTACAAGTACCTTTCGGAGAAGATGGAAGACTACGCCAACGAGATTTTGTCTGAGGATGGCGTAACCTACTTTCAAATCATTGGCAGCGAAGCCGAAGCCGACTACCTGGCTGCCATACAGGAAGAAGCCATTGAAAAGCTGGGTTACTTCCTAAAGCCAGAAGAGTTGTTCTGTGAGGTGGCCAAACGCGGCAATGGCAATGCTAACAGTTTTATCCTGGAAGACCTCACAAGCATTCTACGTAGCATTGAACAGACCACAATGGGAACCGAGTCCGAAGATGACTTTGTGCACCTGTTTGAAGACCTAGACCTGACCTCTACCAAACTTGGTAAAACCGTAGAAGCGCGCAACAAGCTCATTGTGCAGGTGCTTAACCATCTGAATAAAATCAACTTTGAGTTAAAAAACCACGATAGGGATGTATTGGGCGATGCCTATGAGTATCTGATTGGCCAGTTTGCCGCTGGTGCCGGTAAGAAGGCAGGGGAGTTTTACACACCCCAGCAGGTCTCCAAGATACTGGCCAAGTTGGTAACGGTAGGCAAGGATAAACTCAAATCGGTCTATGACCCTACCTGTGGTTCGGGTTCTTTGTTGTTGCGTGTTGCCAAAGAGGTAAAGGAAGTATCTAACTTCTACGGCCAAGAGCTTAACCGCACCACCTTCAACCTGGCTCGCATGAACATGATCATGCACGATGTGCATTACCGCAAGTTCGACATCAAGCAAGATGATACACTCGAACACCCTCAGCATACCGACATGCGTTTTGAGGCCATTGTGGCCAACCCACCGTTCAGTGCCAAGTGGTCAGCGAATAACTTGTTCCTAAGTGATGATCGTTTCAGCCAGTACGGCAGGCTAGCGCCAGCGTCCAAGGCAGACTTTGCCTTTGTACAACACATGATTCACAATCTTGATGAAAATGGCACCATGGCCATTGTTCTGCCTCATGGCGTGCTATTTCGTGGTGCGGCAGAAGGGCATATACGTAAGCACTTGTTGGAAGACAGAAACTACCTCGATACGGTCATCGGTCTACCAGCGAACATATTCTACGGAACGTCTATTCCTACCTGTGTGCTGGTGTTCAAGAAGTGCCGAGAAGACAGCGATAATGTGTTGTTTATTGATGCTTCCAATGAGTTTGAGAAAGCCAAGAACCAAAATTATCTGACCGAAGCCAATGTGCAGAAGATCATCGACACCTATGAGAATCGCGAAGAACTAGAGAAATACTCTCACCTAGCTTCTATGGCTGAGATCAAAGAGAACGACTACAACCTCAATATTCCACGCTATGTGGACACCTTCGAAGAGGAAGAGCCAGTAGACCTAGATGCTATTAGCGCCGAACTACAAGCTCTTGAAGCCGACATGGCTACCACCGATGCAACGATCGCCAAGTTCTGTGAAGAACTGGGCATCGCCAAGCCGTTTTGATGGAGGTGGTGATGAGTAATGTGCCGAAGTTGAGGTTTAGTGAGTTTGAGGATGATTGGGATGAATCTCAGTTATCGAGACTGATCAAGAGTCTCGATGCTGGTGTAAGTGTTAATTCAACCAATCGTCCCTGCAAAAATAATGAACAGGCGATCTTGAAGACAAGTTGTGTCTCGAATGGATACTTCGAGGTTAATGCTAACAAAGCAGTTGTGTCAGCAGATGAAGCGTTGAGACTTAAAGAGGCAGTATCTGCAAATACGATTATTATAAGCAGAATGAATACCCCAGCTTTGGTGGGAGCAAATGCGTTCGTTAAGGTTGATACACCAAACATTTTTCTTCCTGACAGACTTTGGTCAGCCAAACTTCATAAAGCTGTCTGCCCTGAGTGGGTTGCATTGCTAACGTCCTCGCCAAAAATCAGAGGGCGATTATCCGCTAGGGCTACCGGAACGAGCGGATCAATGAAGAATATCACTAAGGGAGATGTCCTTACTCTGCCTGTTACTCACCCCAAGCTTAAAGAACAACAAAAAATAGCCGCCTTCCTCACCGCTGTAGACACCAAGATTGAACAGCTCACCAAGAAAGAACAACTACTCCAACAATACAAAAAAGGCGTGATGCAGAAGCTGTTCAGCCAAGAGGTTCGCTTCAAAGCGGATGATGGGAGTGAGTTTCCTGATTGGGAGGAGAAAGCGTTAGGGAGCGTTTCGGATGTCCGTGATGGAACACATGAATCACCAAAATACACTCTAAAGGGTTATCCCCTCGTTACCTCTAAAAATCTTGGATCAAATGGTCGACTGAATTTGACCAATGTGAGTTTAATTTCTGAAAAGGATTACACTGCAATAAATAGAAGATCAAAGGTCGCTAAAGGAGATATTCTATTTGGAATGATAGGTACGATAGGAAATCCTGTCAGATTGACCTCAGAGGACTTTGCAATAAAAAATGTCGCTCTTATAAAAGAGCTTGATGTTCTAGAGAATAGCTATCTAATTCATTATTTAGCTACTGCTCACATAGCTCAACAGTTCTACCGACAGAACGCAGGTGGTACGCAAAAATTTCTCTCACTAAGTGTAGTACGTGCCTTACTAATCAAGCTCCCTTGTAAGATGGAACAAGTTAAAATTTCTAAATTCTTGACTGAGCTGGATCTTAGACTAGAGCAACTTGCTCAACAGTTAGAAGCCGCTAAAACCTTCAAAAAAGGCCTGCTACAGCAGATGTTCGTTTAGGATTCATTATGAGTAAACAAAGCGAAGCGGTCTTAGAAGCCAACCTGGTTAAACAACTGGTTAAACAGGGCTACGAATCAGTCAGCATACCTGACGAAGCTGCTTTGTTTGCTAACTTTCGTAGTCAGCTAGAAAAGCATAACAAGGTATCTTTAACAGACACGGAGTTTAGCCGTGTACTGAATCACCTTAACAAGGGCAATGTGTTTGAGAAGGCCAAGATTCTGCGTGATAAGTTTGCTCTTCTGAACGACGATGGTGATACCCAGTACATTGAGTTTTTAGATAGCGAGCACTGGTGCCAAAACCGCTTTCAAGTGACGCAGCAGGTCACTATAGAAGGTAGGTACAAGAACCGCTATGACGTCACGATTCTGATTAATGGCTTGCCTTTGGTGCAAATTGAGTTGAAGCGCAGGGGCATTGAGCTGAAAGAAGCCTTTAACCAAATAAACCGCTATCAACGGCATTCGTTTGGCTCCAACAGCGCGTTGTTCAACTATGTACAGATCTTTGTAATCTCCAACGGTGTGAACACCAAATATTACTCTAACAACCGCAAGCAGTCATTTAAGCAGACTTTCTTTTGGGCTGACAAAGACAACAAGAACATCACCAATATTGACCAGTTTGCGGAGACCTTTCTCGAGAAGTGCCATATCTCCAAGATGATCTGCAAGTACATTGTGTTGGCTGAGGTGCCAAAAATATTAATGGTGCTTCGGCCCTACCAGTTCTATGCCGTTGAAGCCATTGTTGACCGAGTGAAGAATTCTAACAAGAATGGTTATATATGGCATACAACGGGTTCCGGCAAGACCCTCACCTCCTTCAAGGCGGCACAGATACTCACCAAGCTGCCTGAGGTAGACAAGGTGGTGTTTGTTGTTGACCGCAAAGACCTTGATTATCAGACCACCAAAGAGTTCAACAGCTTTAGCGATGGCTCCGTGGACGGTACCGATAATACCAGGGTAATGGTGAACCAGTTCTTGGGTAAGCACACGGACAAGAAAGGTGTGGCAAAAGACAGCAACCTAATTATCACTACCATTCAAAAGCTCAATACGGCTATTAGTAAGCCACGTTACCTTTCCCAAATGGAGGCTGTAAAACAAAGCAAGGTTGTGTTTATCTTTGACGAGTGCCACCGTAGCCAGTTTGGGGAAACTCATAAAAATATTACAGGTTTCTTCACCAATGCTCAGCTAATTGGCTTTACTGGTACGCCCATTTTCCCCGAGAACGCCTTGGGCAACCAATATGGTAAGCGCACCACGGGTGAGCTATTTAACTCCATATTGCATAAGTACGTCATCACCGATGCCATCAATGACGACAACGTACTGAAGTTCTCGGTGGAATACATAGGTCGCTACAGGGAGAAGGAAGGCTCCGCTACAGAGGTGGATATTGAGGTTGAAAACATCAACATCAAGGAGCTGTTAGAGAGTGACCAGCGAGTCGACAAAGTCACCGATTACATCATTGCCAATCATGATCGTAAGACCCATTCTCGTGAATTTACAGCCATGATGTGCGTGAGCAGCGTGGATGTGTTGTGCAAATACTATGAAGCCTTCAAACGTAAAAATCACAAGCTCAAGATAGCCACCATCTTTAGCTACAACGCTAACGAAGAAGACAAAGATGCCAATGGAATTTATGATCTTGAAGAAGTGCCGCCAACGTATTTTTCTGAGCAAACAACGGTAAATGAGCATAGCCGAGACAAATTAGAAAGTTATATTGAGGACTACAACCAACAATATGGCTCGCGCTTCACTACCAAAGACTCCCAAAGCTTTTACAACTACTACAATGATATCTCTAAGCGAGTTAAGAATAGAGATGTTGACCTGTTGTTGGTTGTGAATATGTTTTTAACTGGCTTTGATAGCCCCACGCTGAATACACTGTATGTGGACAAAAACCTCAAATACCACGGACTCCTGCAAGCCTTTAGCCGCACTAATCGCATCCTTAATGAGATGAAGAGCCAGGGAAATATTGTCTGCTTCCGCAACCTAAAGAAGAATACAGACGATGCCATAGCCTTGTTCTCTAATAAGGAAGCAAAAGACGTTATTTTGATGAAACCCTACGATCATTATGTGGGGGTATTTAATACAGATGTGTTTGCTCTTTTGAAAATTGCGCCGAGTGTTAGCAGTGTGGATAGCCTGCCACACGAAGATGCAAAGTTAGAATTTGTACAAGCATTCAGAGCGTTGATGCGTACTAAAAACATCCTCGATGGATTTAGCGATTTCAAGTGGTCTGACTTAGCTATGGATGAGCAAAGGTATGAAGACTACAAATCCAAGTACCTTGATCTGTTCGAGCAGATTAAACACAGCAAAGGTGACAGCGAAAAAGCTTCCATACTTGAAGATGTGGACTTTGAGCTAGAGCTAATCCACAAAGACGAAATTAATGTAGCCTATATTCTTGCTCTGCTAGCCAAATATCTTGACGCTAGTGAGGAAGATCGGCAAGGACAAAAAGCACAGATTCTCAAGCTCATGGACACCAACCCACAATTGCGCAGCAAGCGGGAACTGATAGAAGCATTTATCATGCACGAACTAGATGGTGTGGACCCCAATGAAGTAGAAGAGGAGTTTGATAAGTTTGTAGCTGTAGAGCGCGAAAAATCGTTTAGAGAATTAGTAGAGAATGAAGATTTGCTTGAGATTGAATTGGGTCAATTGATCGAAGGTTATCTCTACGACGGCCGCCGACCACTTAAACACGATGTAACTAAAACGATGAAGCATAAGCCCAAGCTGCTAGAACGTAAAACAGTGGTGCCAAGGGTTCTGGATCAGATAACAGGGTTTGTGGAGAAGTATTATCATTTTTAGTGTATCGGGCTAACGTATACGAGCGAGTGTGAATGTCAGATTTAGATGTTATTGTTAAGTCTCTACCAAAGTTGATAGAGGAAGTTTATGGAGATCTTGCTAAGCCTGGAGCTATTCAGGCGGGTAAGGCAATCGAAACAATAGTCGGTTTAGGGAATACCGTTTTGTGGCCGGTTGCTTTGCTTAACGAAAGGTCCAAGATTGTTCTAGAATCAAATTTGAATAGATATCGCCAAAAAATGGAACAAATACCTGTAGAGGATGTAGTACCTATTCCTTCAGAAGTGGGCGTTCCTGTTTTGGAGAAATTTACTCATGTTACAAATGAAGAGCTCTGTGAATTGTATGCTGAATTGCTTAGGAAGGCATCAATTAACAGTACGCAGAATTTGGCTCATCCTAGCTTTGCTAATATACTTTCTAATCTGTCTCCAGATGAGGCGTTAATTTTAAAAGCAATAAAAGGCACAAGGGGTGTGCCTGTTGTTGAAGTAAGGTATCAAAAAGCTTCAGAAAATGAATGGGTGACAATGCATCCAATGCTAGCCGGTATTAACTGTTTGGCTGACCTTAGTTTTCCAGATAACGTTCCTGCTTATTTTAGTAATCTGGAAGGGCAAGGGTTGATTACAAAAAGGGTTGGGGTTTTTATGGTAGGCGAAAACATTTATGAGCCGCTGGAGAGTACGGGACATAGACTATTTAGCCACCTTGAAGATCAATTCGAGGGCTACAATTTAAAGTTTATTCGAGAGAAGCTTGAAATCACCCAGTTTGGAGAGTTAATGCTTAAGGCTTGTGTTGCATAATCATTAAACATCTATTTCCGGACGGCAACACCGCTACCATTGATTTTCCTAATGATCCTCTTTGTCGATAAGCTAGTGATGGCTGTAGGTGCTCATTTGGAGTTGATCTGGCCCAACGGATTCGCCATTATAGCCAGTCCGTAGGTCATGTCTTTTGTTTTCAACACCGATCTTCAAAAAAAGCATCGAACAGCGGCAATGATGGCGCTATCTGGTGTGAAAATGGTGGGCCTGCTCAGATTTGAACTGAGGGCCAACGGATTATGAGTACGTTAGTCTTTCAACGTGTTCGGATGGCAATAGGGCTGCTTATTGAAGACATGATCCTCAGCATGCCGGACTTTTGCCGGAGTCAGTTGTGCTTAGTTATGCTCAGTGAGGCGATGTGCAACGAGCGCCCTAGTCTGAAAGTATTGATATTACTAGGTCCGTAGTGCTGACTAGCTAACTACGAACCAGGCGGTCACACGTTCGAATCGTGTCGGGCGCGCCACTTCTTTTCTTGATTTACCACCCTGTGTAGCTTCCCAATCAGTGCAATACCTGATTTTGTGGTAGAGTGTTTGCAACTAAAAGACACCGATTACCACCCATGCAATTGTTTGTTCTTACCCTGTTTACATTAACAGCCTTTGCCGCTAATTCTTTGCTCAATCGTGCCGCCCTGGTCAATGACCTTATCGGCCCCGGTGAATTTGCCACCTTGCGTGTAGCTTCGGGTGCTTTTACGTTATTTGTTCTTTTGGCGATAAGTCGCAAGACTTGGCCTAAACCCCAAACAATAGATCTTAAAGCAGTGCTAGGCTTAGCAACCTATATGGTGGGGTTTTCTTTTGCCTATGTGCGTTTAGATGCAGGCCTTGGTGCTTTGATTCTATTTGGTACAGTGCAGGTCGCCATGTTTGCTGCGGCATTGAAAGCGGGTGAATTTATACCTACAAGCCGTAGTATAGGCGCTGTCATTGCTTTATGCGGCTTAGGTGTCTTGTTCTGGCCCGGTGAGCGCTTTTATTTGCCTTGGCTTGGTGTCTTACTGATGTTGTTAGCAGCATTAGGCTGGGCACGATACTCCTTGCGAGGGCGTAAGGTGGCGGATCCGCTTGCGGCGACTGCCTGGAATTTTATTTATGCCCTGCCTATTCCCCTAATTGTCCAGTTACTAGTGCCATCGTTTGGTGGTCAAGTTTGGTTTGTGACAACGGACGGTGCCTTATTAGCAATAGCTTCTGGTGCCATCATGTCCGGTTTGGGTTATGCACTCTGGTATCGTGTTCTGCCGCAACTGGATGTCTCAATGGGGGCTTTGTCACAGTTGTTAGTGCCGGTAATTGCATTAGTGTTAGGGGTATTGCTGCTCAACGA
>CALKMW010000045.1 GCA_938092205.1 uncultured Pseudomonadales bacterium | reverse complement strand
ATTATTAAGCACATCTTTCGGAAATGACCACCAATCACTTTCAGCAGAAGGCGCAAGATCAATATTGTAAATA
This sequence comes from uncultured Pseudomonadales bacterium, assembly GCA_938092205.1. Classification (GTDB taxonomy): domain Bacteria; phylum Pseudomonadota; class Gammaproteobacteria; order Pseudomonadales; family Porticoccaceae; genus HTCC2207. The sequence continues at coordinate 3,383 of CALKMW010000045.1, read as the reverse complement.
TATTTATAGGCATCTCTTACCAGCTGAGAGCTATGTGCATTTGATGGAGTATTTCTTTTATACAGTTTCGGGGAAAGTGTTATTTCAGCTTGGGCATTAAAAGCGTTGCCGACATTAAAAGTCTTTTCCCTTTTCGAACTTTTACCAGATGAGGGTTCAATCACCGCGACGTAATAGCCCTCTACAGATGTCCAACCACCCTGTTCAGCCCATCTATCAGGGTCATTGTGCCTTCGTATAGATCCATTAGTATCGGTATCGATAATATCGGGCGTATTGTTTATACCATAGGTGTTGTCATCAATCATCGCCATATGGTCTATGTAACCGTTGGCCGCATAGACTATATCACCACCCTGCCATTGCTGACGGACCATCATATCTTGATCAATTAAATACGCGTTATTGCGATCATTTGAAAACATAAAAGTACGGCTTGAATCATCCTGCTGGACACTGACACAGCCGACAATAAATACCGCTAATAAGACACTTACAATAAATGATCTTATTTGAAAATCCCTAACACCGCGCTTATACAACCTCATTCTTTCATCCCTGACAATAGGTTCAAGGGAAATCCAATTTCCCACTTATTCATAGCAACTAAAGCCTACTAATCCTATCTTAAATTCTAGACCAGTATGAAGTGACTCATTGAGAAATTATTGCTTGATGATATTTGACCGACCAGATAACCATCATTAACCAACAATCTTTTATTTATTTGAACTGCTAAACAATGAATTTTGCTAAACTAGCAATCATGAGAAATGATGCAGCCTTTCAAGCCGATTTAGCCTCGCGCCAAAACCTATTTAGATTGGGTTTAATTCGCGCTGTAGTATTAGCTGGGCAGGCTCTTGCACTGGTCTACTTCAGCTTCTATAAACCCATTGAGCTACCCTCCAGCGAAATAGCATTGGTGTTGGCAATATATGCATCGGTCACTATTGCTACCGCAAATAGAGGCAGGGTCAATATCCCGATTGGCAATAATGAGTTTTTTATCCACCTGCTAGTAGATATATTTTTCTTCAGCATCCTACTGTATTTTAGTGGCGGTGCTTCTAACCCGTTTATATCCTATTACTTAATTTCGATTAGTATCGCTGCTATTGCTTTACCAAGACTATATACCTCAGTGATAACTATTGTCGCCCTTAGTTGTTACAGCTTGCTACTTAAATACCATATCCCTGTATCTGCCATAGCACCCAATCATATGGGCCACTCTATGGCTGGCAATAACCTTCATATATGGGGTATGTGGGCTAATTTTGCTATCAGCGCAACAATAATTACCTACTTTGTTAGTCGTATGGCTAGCGAGCTAAGATCTCAGCAACAAAAAATTTCCGAACATCGAGAGCAACAACTTCAGGATGAACAATTATTGGCAATAGGAACGCTAGCTGCCGGGACTGCCCATGAGTTGGGAACACCGCTAAATACCATGAAACTATTAGTCGATGAGATGCTATTACAGCAAGATGAAAACTCAGATTTAAGACTGTTAAGCCAGCAGATTGCCCAATGCAAAACAACTCTTAAAGAACTGCAAACTACCGCCAATGAATCAACGTCAGATGCCTATTCAGCTCAGTCGCTCTTCGGGTATTTTGATCAATTATTTGAGCGATGGCAATTGATGCGGCCTGAGCTTAAAGCCACGATTAACTATGCTGATAGCTCAATACCAGCACCAGATTTAAGGTTTCATCCAACCATTGCTCAGTCAATTTTAAATCTTTTGAATAATGCCGCAGATGCCAATCCTAACTTGGTCGAGGTTTTAATTGATTGGACTGAGGCTGAAATAAGGATTCAAATTAAAGATCAGGGTGAAGGCTTTGATCAGGCTGATATGGATGATCTTAGTAAGCCCTTTTATTCTAATAAAACCGAAGGCTTGGGCCTGGGATTATTTTTATCGCAAAGCACTGTGACGCGTTTTGGCGGTTCAATAAACTTGCAAAATTGCGAAGATGGCGGCACCTTAACTACGATTAATTTACCGATAAACCTAATTGCAGAAAATGAGGTTACAAAGTGAAGTACCTCATTATTGATGATGACGATACTTTTTGCTCTGTTCTCTCAAGGGTGCTTGAGCGCCAAGGCCATCAAATTAGCACGGCCAATAACGGTTTACAGGCTATTACTCTGTGTGAAAACCATACCGATCTTGATCGAGTGATTCTCGATTTAAAGCTAGAGAACGAATCAGGGCTATCAATTTTAAGCGCTATAAAACAAATACTTCCTGATGTAGAGATCCTTATATTAACCGGTTATTCCAGCATATCCACGGCTGTGGAGGCGATAAAACTGGGCGCCATAAATTACCTGTGTAAACCAGCATCGGCCGATGAGATTGTCAGCGCCTTTTCAGCGCCGCAAAACAGTACTGATGATGTGCCTCTTCCCACTGAGCCTACTTCGGTGAATCGCTTGGAATGGGAGCATATTCAGAGGGTACTAAAGGATAACGAAGGGAATATTTCAGCGACGGCTAGAAGCCTAGGCATGCATCGCCGCACCCTACAGCGCAAACTGCAAAAGAAACCGACGAAACAATAATTATTGGTTGCATTGCTTCGCCATAATAATGGCATCTTCACGCCCTAGGCCATTACGGTAGTAGTCTTTGCGTTCGGCAATCTTATTAAAACCTAATTGCTGATAAAGCCTAATTGCTCGAAAGTTACTTACGCGTACTTCTAGGTAAAACTGCTCAACTGTGGTGGGTAAGCCTACAACCAAGGCTTTTAAAAATTGACTACCAAGCCCCTTACCCTGCTGTTCTGGGTCGATTGCTATATTGTGTAATTCAGCCTGATTTTCAACAGTGACAATAACTGCAAAACCCAGCGGTTTGCTATTACCCAATAAAACATAGATGTTTTCAATACAGTCATACAATTGTTGATTGGAACAAGGATAAGCTGAGGTACTGTTTTCTATAGCGCTTAATGACACAAGATCATCAAGTGTTGCCCGGCGGATATTATGTTCTTTAGTTCCTACCAAAACTTGGTTGGCAGCTGCAATATTTACCGCCATAGAAAGGCTCATAACTTAGCTTGTAACACTTTTTTGCTTTGAATACTGACAGATAGCTTGCCATGTTAGGCGCTTAGATTGTGGCTGGCTGAGCATGTCATTTAATGTTGGCGCAATCAGTGCTGTTACATCTGAATTTATTTGTACCAAGTCATCTTCAATTGAATTCTTTTGTTTTGATGAAAGCAACCAGTGTTGGGCTGACTCACCAAGCAACATCAATAATTTGGTCGGTTTAGCCGCTAACCTGGTGCTAATCAGGGTGAATAAAAATTCTCTCGCCTCTTGTTCACCGCCCTGCATACTGGCATGCGGCG
>CALKMW010000044.1 GCA_938092205.1 uncultured Pseudomonadales bacterium | reverse complement strand
TCAACATTATTTTGTAACTGCTTGGGTTCCACCGCAGGACGAAAAAAACCGTTTCTCTTTGCGAAAACTTCAGGGTAATGATCTTTATTTGATGGCGGTAACCGGTGAAAAAATCAATGTATTGCCTGGTCAAGTTGGAGAATATAAGGTCGATCTTTACGTGGGTCCTAAGAATCAAGATGTCCTTAAAGAGTTATCTGAATATCTTGATCTCACTATTGATTATGGCTTTTTATGGATGCTAGCTAAGCCTATATTTGCTGCCTTGCAAATAATTCAAGGATTTTTGGGTAACTGGGGTTGGTCGATAATCTTACTTACCATCTTTATTAAAATACTACTTTATCCATTGTCTGCGGCTAGCCTTAAATCGATGGCTAAAATGAGAACGCTGCAGCCTCAAATGGCAAGAATCAAAGAGCTTTATGGTGATGATCGTCAAAAAGCCGGGCAAGAGCAGATGGCGTTGTTTAAAAAGCACAAAGTCAACCCACTGGGGGGTTGTTTGCCGATGTTATTGCAGATGCCGGTATTTATCGCCCTGTATTGGGTGCTATCTGAATCGGTTGAGATTCGCCATTCGCCATGGATTATTTGGATTCAGGATCTATCCGCTAAAGACCCATTGTTTATTCTTCCATTAATTATGGGTGCTAGTATGTTTTTGATGCAAAAACTGCAGCCAGCACCAACTGATCCTATGCAGGCTAAGGTATTTCAATTAATGCCAATTGTATTTACCTTCTTCTTTTTAATGTTCCCGGCGGGTCTGGTACTTTATTGGACGGTCAATAACCTTTTGAGCATTTTGCAGCAATGGTATGTTAATCGACAGATTGCCGCAGCTGCTAAGTAATAAAAAGCCTCTTCGGAGGCTTTTTTTTCGGGCATAATATCCTTATGACATTAGATAATTTACAAAACAATACAGATACTATTGTTGCTATTGCAACAGCGCCTGGGCGAGGTGGTGTTGGTGTGATTCGCCTGTCGGGGTCTGATTTGTCGACCTACATTGACGGTCTTATAGGTTCAGGTAGAGTGCTCAAGCCAAGACAGGCCCATTATGCCTCGTTTTATGATGCTGAGGGTGCTGTTCTTGATCAGGGTTTGGTCTTGTCTTTCCCTGCGCCCAATTCCTTTACAGGTGAACAGGTGTTGGAGCTGCATGGCCATGGTGGGCCTGTTATATTAGATTGTTTGGTCAACCGTTGTATTGAATTGGGTGCGCGCCTTGCTCGACCGGGTGAATTTAGTGAGCGAGCCTTTTTAAATGACAAGCTCGACTTGGCACAGGCTGAAGCTGTGGCAGACCTTATTGATGCTAGCTCAACCCAAGCGGCGAGATCAGCGGTGCGTTCACTTCAGGGTGAGTTTTCTATAAAGATTCGTGATTTTGTTGAACGGATGATCGTTATTCGAGTATTTGTTGAGGCGGCTATTGATTTTCCTGAAGAGGAAATCGATTTTCTAGCCGATAACGCTTTGCGTGAAAAACTCTCACTGCTACGTTCCGATTTAGAGAGGTTTTTAGCTACCGCTGAACAGGGTGCTTTACTGAGAGATGGTATTAATCTGGTCTTGGCGGGAAAGCCCAATGCAGGCAAGTCTAGCCTTTTAAATGCGCTTGCCGGTCAAGATGCAGCTATAGTTACCGATGTGGCTGGTACCACGAGAGATGTTTTGAGAGAAAAGATTAATCTTGATGGCGTGCCATTAAATATCGTAGATACCGCAGGTTTGCGTGAAACCGATGATATTGTGGAGCAGCAGGGGGTGCTAAGGGCTTGGGGGGAAATTGAAAAGGCCGATGCCATACTCTATGTTGTCGACGCCGCCAATCATGATAAACAGCCTCTTGAAAGCCTATGGCCTGAGTATTTTCGACGATTTCCTGACACACAACCCAATATCATTAGTATTTTCAATAAGCAGGATCTTTTGCAAAAAGGCGCTAGCCCTTATTCGACAACAGAGAAATCTATAGGTGTTTCTGCCAAAACCGGAACAGGTTTATCTGACTTAAAACAGCTGATTCTGAAGGCCGTCGGCTATAAAGAGCAAGCGGAAGGCGTGTTTTCTGCGCGCCGCCGCCACCTTAGCGCAATTAGCAAGGCAACCCAGCTAGTGTGTCACGGTATTGAACAATTAGAGATTGCTAATGCCGGCGAATTACTGGCGGAAGATTTACGTGAGGCACAGCGCTATCTATCTGAAATTACTGGAGAATTTACATCTGACGATTTATTAGGCGTTATCTTTTCGTCGTTCTGCATTGGAAAGTGACTAACAAAAAGTTTTTGGTCACCATAAGCTAATCTAACATAATAATTCTTCTGTAGATTTGTATTTTTTCTCGTTAACCACTGGTTTTATACTGTGTATTCACAGGTTATCCACATTAATTGATCAAAATTTGATCAGATTTATTTTTATCGCTGTTGATAATAAATTTCTTGAAAATATATAACTTATTGATTTTGTTGTTTATTTTATTTTGCGGGTTTTTTGTGTTGTTTTTTGCGGTGTGGATAGTTTTTTTTACAGGGTATAGACTCTGTAAAAAGTGAGATAAAAAAGCTCACCCAATATAACTATTTTGGTTGTTGTGCAATAAATGTTTTAACAACCGTTTTTTAACGTCTTGATAAGGTAAGAATCATGGGGTTTGATGCACCCGAAATTGTTTGGTCTCAATGCCAAAGCCAGCTGCAAAACGAATTGCCAGAACAGCAGTACAACACATGGATTCGTCCACTAAAACTCAAGTATTTTGATGCTGATAATGAGCGCTTTAATGACCCGTCTAATGATGATGTTGTTGAATTGTTGGCACCCAATAGATTTGTTGAGGATTGGGTTAAAAGTAAGTTTCTCAATCGTATTGAAGAGCTATTTCATCAGCTTAGTGGCAATGGTGTGGTTTTAGGTGTTTCCGCGTCTCCATTAAATGCGCCGCAGTACAAGCAACAGGCTGAATTTTCAGCTGCGCCGCCGCAGCCGGAACCGGCAAGCCGCGAAAAGTCTTCAGTTATACAAACATTAAACAATGTGGATCCTGCTCCCTTAGAGGCGCCGGCTATTATTCGTTCAGCTGCAGAAACCAGCCTAAGAACTAATCTTAATAATGAATTTACCTTTGATAGTTTTGTAGAGGGTAAATCAAACCAGTTGGCGTTTGCTGCTGCTCAGCAGGTAGCTGAAAATCCAGGTGGTTCTTATAATCCGCTGTTTATATATGGTGGTGTTGGCCTTGGTAAAACCCACTTGATGCACGCTGTGGGTAATGCTTTGCGCGCTAAAAAGCCGGATGCAAAAATTGTTTATCTTCATTCTGAAAGGTTCGTCGCCGATATGGTAAAGGCGCTGCAGCTAAAAGCGATTGATGAGTTTAAGCGATTCTACCGCTCGGTTGATGCGCTACTTATTGATGATATTCAGTTTTTCTCTGGTAAGGAGCGCTCGCAAGAGGAGTTCTTCCACACATATAACGCCTTATTAGAAGGTGGTCAGCAAATGATTTTGACAAGTGACCGTTATCCAAAGGAGATTGATGGTGTTGAAGAGCGCCTTAAGTCCCGCTTTGGTTGGGGTCTAACTGTTGCTGTAGAGCCCCCAGAGCTTGAGACCAGAGCGGCAATCTTAATAAATAAAGCAGAGCAAAGTGGTGTGCATTTGTCCAAGGATGCGGCGTTCTTTATTGCTCAGCGTATTCGTTCTAATGTTCGAGAGCTTGAGGGTGCGCTTAAGCGGGTGATGGCTCATGCTCAGTTTACTAGGCGTCAAATTGATATTGACCTGATTAGAGAGTCACTTAAGGATCTTTTAGCGCTACAAGATAAGTTGGTTACCGTGGATAATATTCAGCGGGTGGTTGCAGACTATTACCAGTTAAAGATGTCTGATTTACTATCAAGACGCCGCAGTCGCTCTGTGGCAAGACCTCGTCAAGTAGCCATGTCTATTGCTAAAGAGCTAACAAATCATAGCTTACCTGAGATTGGTGAGGCTTTTGGTGGACGCGATCACACTACTGTATTACATGCTTGTAGAAAAGTTAAAGAACTTGAGGGCGCGGATAGAGAAGTTCAGCGCGATCTGAAGAATCTTTACCGAACCCTTTCAACCTAATCGTTATAATTAGAATAAACATTATTTTCGGAGAAATAACATCATGAAATTCAGCCTTTCTCGAGAAGCTCTTCTCAACCCCTTACAGTTAGTTGTGGGTGTGGTGGAGCGCAGGCAAACACTACCTATTCTTTCTAATGTGCTATTGCGTCTTGAGGGTAACCAGTTATCTATGACCGGCACTGATCTCGAGGTGGAAATCAAGGGCTCAACCGAGGTGGTTTCATCCTCAGAAGCGGGTGAAGTGACGGTTTCGGCGAGAAAATTTCTGGATATATGTCGCTCACTTCCAGATGGTGCGCAGGTAGATTTTTCCAGTAGCGATGGAAAGGCTCAGATTGTTAGTGGCCGCAGCCGCTTTACTCTAGCAACGCTTCCGGCTAATGAGTTTCCTAGTGTTGATGAGGGCGAGCAGACAGCTCAATTCAATGTGCCAGGCAGTATGATAAGGGGGCTTATTGAGTCTACCGCATTCGCCATGGCTCAACAGGATGTGCGTTACTACCTAAATGGCATGCTCTGGGAGGTAACAAACAATCAATTGCGGGTTGTAGCCACCGATGGACACCGTCTGGCGCTGTGTGACGGCCCCTGCGATGTTGCCCTAGGTGACACTAAGATTTCCGCTATATTGCCGCGAAAGGGCATTATAGAGCTTTCAAGGCTATTGGCAGACGATGAGGTCAGAGTATCTATTGGCTCTAACCATATTAGAGTAACAGGCGCTGATTACTGCTTTACGTCTAAATTAGTTGATGGATCTTATCCGGACTATGATCGAGTAGTGCCAAAGGGTGGTGATAAGCTGGTTGTTGGCGATCGCGAGCAGCTAAAGCAGGCATTTGGCCGAACCGCTATCCTTTCCAATGAAAAATACCGAGGCGTTAGGATTGAGCTAGTCAACGGCGCTATGCACTTGGTGGCAAACAACCCTGAACAGGAAGAAGCACAGGAAGAGGTAAGTGTGGCTTATTCTGGGGATGCTTTGGAAATTGGTTTTAATGTGAGCTATTTGCTCGATGTGCTCAATGTCTTAAAGTGCCCAGAAATACGCTTCACCATGGCTGACTCTAATAGTAGCGCGTTGGTGGAGGATGCTAGTGGTGAGAGTAAAGCGACTTACGTTGTTATGCCGATGCGCCTTTAGGTCTTGGCGCATGGCTTGATTGGGCCTTTGAAGTGTTTTTAAACAGCATAGAAATTTCTAAGGTGCGCAATCTTGTTGCGGTGAATATTGATTGCCATCCAAAGGCTAATATCATCTTCGGAGCGAATGGTAGCGGCAAAACCAGTCTGCTAGAGGCGATTTTTTTACTTGGAAGAGGCAAGTCATTTAAGCACCGCGACCTACGTTTGGTGGTAAATAGGGGTCAGGACAGCCTGGTTGTTTCAGGCAAGGTAACAAGACCTAATTCTGATAATACACACCAGTTAGGGGTTATGCGCTCGGTTAAGGGTGCCTTTGAGGCGCGCTGTGATGGAAAAAACCTGTCCTCTGCCGCTCAACTCGCATCAGAGCTTCCGATCCAGTTAGTCGATGCGCATAGTTTCTCCTTGTTAGAGGGTGGTCCGCTACAAAGGCGCCAATTTATAGATTGGGGTGTGTTCCACGTGGAACATGGTTATTCCGATCTTTGGCGTCGCTTTCAAAAAGCATTAAAACAGCGCAATCAACTGCTCCGTCATGGTAGAATAGACGAAGAATTATTAAGGCTGTGGTCTCATGAATTGGCTCCACTCAATGAGATGATAGCCGAGCAGCGCAAACAGTATATTTCGCAGCTACAAGAATTTGTAAGCCCGGTGGTGAATGCCTTTGATGGCCTGGGCTCTGTGAGCTTGGAGTACAGTCAGGGCTGGCCAGAAGGTCAGACCATCATTGATGTGCTGCTGCAGGATAAGCAAAGAGATATTGCAACAGGCACAACCTCCCATGGTGCCCAGCGGGCAGATATTCGGGTGTTTGTTGATGATGTTGCCGCGGCAGACAGCCTATCAAGAGGGCAGTCAAAGCTTTTGGTGTATGCCTTAAAGCTGGCGCAAGCGGCACACTATCAGGCTGTAACAGGCAATAGTTGCGTTTTTTTGCTTGACGATTTGCCGGCAGAGTTGGATTATGAGAATCGTAAAGATGTGCTGTCGTATTTAGATTATTTGCAGTGCCAGTATTTTGTCACTGGCGTTGATAAAAAAGATTTTGATGGAATAGATGAAAAACTAAGCCGATTGTTCCATGTGGAACATGGTGTATTTTCTAAAGGTTGAATAACAGGAACTGTATAGTTTATGAGTGAAGAAGCCAATTATGATTCGTCGAGTATTAAGGTACTCAAAGGGTTAGACGCAGTTAGAAAGCGTCCTGGTATGTATATCGGCGATACTGACGATGGTACAGGCCTCCACCATATGGTATTTGAGGTAGTAGATAATTCTATCGATGAGGCTCTAGCAGGCCACTGCTCTGAGATACGTGTTGTTATTCACCCTAACGAGACTATTTCAGTATCTGATAATGGTCGAGGCATTCCTACAGAAATGCATGACGAGGGTGTTTCTGCCGCTGAGGTTATTATGACTGTTCTGCATGCTGGCGGAAAGTTTGATGACAACAGTTATAAGGTTTCTGGCGGTCTGCATGGCGTTGGTGTTTCAGTGGTAAATGCGCTTTCTACGCGTATGCGCCTGACTATTCGACGCAATGGCAAGGTTCATGAGCAAACCTATTCTCATGGCGTGCCAGATGGCCCTCTTGAGATTATTGGAGATACCAAAGAATCTGGAACTGAGGTGTTTTTTGAGCCATCCCCAGGTACCTTTACTAACATTAAGTTCCATTATGACCTTCTTGCCAAGCGCCTAAGGGAGCTGTCATTCCTTAATTCCGGCGTCTGTATTGTTTTGGTAGATGAGCGCACTGGTGAGGAAGAAAAGTTTGCCTATGAAGGCGGTTTAAGTGCTTTTGTTGATTATTTAAACACCAACAAGCAAACCATTAATAAAATCATGCACTTCAACACAGACAGAGAAGACGGTACCAGTGTTGAAGTGGCATTGCAGTGGAATGATAGTTTTCAGGAAAATATCCTCTGTTATACCAACAATATCCCGCAAAGGGACGGTGGAACTCACCTAGCAGGGTTTAGGTCGGCGTTAACGCGTGGTCTTAATACCTATATAGAGAAAGAAGGCATAGGCTCTAAGGCCAAGGTTAATACTACTGGCGATGATGCTAGAGAGGGCTTAACGGCCATTATCTCGGTTAAGGTGCCGGACCCCAAGTTCTCGTCGCAAACTAAAGATAAGCTTGTTAGCTCAGAGGTTAAATCTGCGGTAGAGCAAGAAATGGGCGATAAGTTTAGTGACTACCTTCTTGAGTTTCCTCAAGAAGCCAAGGCGGTTGTCAACAAAATGATCGACGCGGCGCGTGCGCGCGAGGCTGCTCGTAAGGCGCGTGAGATGACTCGTCGAAAGGGCGCCCTTGATATAGCAGGTCTGCCAGGAAAATTAGCAGATTGCCAGGAAAAAGACCCGGCGCTATCTGAGCTTTACCTGGTGGAGGGTGACTCTGCGGGTGGTTCAGCTAAGCAGGGGCGAGCACGTAAGACCCAAGCCATTCTGCCGCTTAAGGGTAAGATTCTTAATGTTGAGAAGGCCCGTTTTGATAAGATGCTGTCCAGTGCTGAGGTAGGCACGCTTATAACTGCGCTAGGTTGCGGTATCGGTGTACATGAATTCAATCTTGAGAAGTTGCGCTATCATACTATTGTTATTATGACCGATGCGGATGTTGATGGTTCGCATATTCGCACGTTGTTGCTGACATTTTTCTTTAGGCAGATGCGTGAGCTGGTCGAAAATGGCCATATTTTTATTGCCCAGCCACCGCTATATAAGGTGAGCAAAGGTAAGAATGAGCAGTATCTAAAAGATGATGATGCATTAGAGGCTTACTTAACCCAAAAGGCGCTTGAAGAAGCTAGTCTGCATGTCAATGAGACTGCACCTGCTATGCAGGGTGCAGCCCTAGAAGAGCTAGTCGCACAGTTTAGAGAAGTGGCTGATCTTATTGTTCGTATGTCGCTAGTTTATCCAAAGCAGGTACTTGAAACGCTGATTTATACGCCGGCATTAAGTACCGATCTTCTGGGAAAACGCAAGGAAGTTGAGTCCTGGTGTGCCGAACTCCAGAAAACCCTTAGCGACATTGAGACCGGAACCCACAGCTATAATGTACTGGTTGAAGAAGATAAAGAATGTAATTTGTTTATGCCGATTGTTGAGATAACTGCTCATGGTGTGCCGCATAAGCATGCCTTTGGCAGAGACTTATTTGGCTCTTCTGAATATGCAAAAATTGTTGATCTAGGCAGTAAATTACAGGGTCTATTAGAAGAGGGCGCCTTTGTTCAGCGTGGTGAGCGCACTCTCGAGGTGAGTTCTTTTGCCGAGGCGCTAAATTGGCTGATGGTTGAAGCACGCCGTGGTATTAATACTCAGCGCTATAAAGGCTTGGGAGAAATGAACCCAGAACAATTGTGGGAAACTACCATGGACCCAGAGTCGCGCCGTATGCTAGTTGTAACCATTGAAGATGCGATAGCGGCCGATCAAATGTTTACCACCCTTATGGGCGATCAGGTTGAGCCGCGCAGAGACTTTATCGAAACCAACGCCCTTTCTGTTGTAAATCTAGACGTCTAAATAAAATATAGCATCCTGCAGTTAGTTATTGTGGTAACTGACTGTAGGGATGCCTAATTCAAGTTCTTAGCAATCCAATCACGGGCATTTTCAGTTATTTCTCGGGTCGAATAGGATTCGCTATCGATAGCTGGCCCTATTTTCATATGAATTGTGCCTGGCGTCTTTAGAAAGCTGTTGCGATTCCAATGTTCACCGCTGTTGTGGGCTACCGGCAGCACTGAAACCCGAGCCTGTTTAGCCAATGCCGCGCCACTGGTTTTAAACTCTCCTAGCTGGCCGCTAGTAATTCTTGTGCCCTCAGGGTAGATAACAACCCTATTCCCCGCTAATAAGCGCTTTGCACCCTGTTTTAACACATATCTGATGGCAGAGGAGGGTCTGGAGCGCATTATTGCAATAGGGCGCATTAAATAGAGTGCCCAGCCGAAAAATGGAATCCACAGCAGCTCCCGCTTTAAAATAAAACAGGCAGGCTGAAAAAACCATTGCATATAAAAAGCTTCCCAGGTGCTTTGGTGATTGCTCAATATTACACAGGCACCAGTAGGGATGTTTTCTGCGCCTGAAACCACGATTTTAATATTGCAGGTTAGCCTAAGCCACTGCATAACTAAGTAATTGCCAGTAGTGGCAACGCGTTGCAGTAGGTTAAAGGGCAAGAAAAATAACAGGCAGGTAATGATGCTCGCTGACACCGTAAGCGCAACAAAACCTGCGTAAAACAGGGTTGTTCTAAAGCTGGCTAGCAGGCATTTCATTAGGCTATACCTTAATGTCCCATTATTTTGCCGGCACTAGTAAAGATATATCGGCTACATTCATAAATAGTTTGTGCAGCTTATCTAATAATGCCAGTCTATTTTGGCGTAATTCGAGATCCTCTGTCATAACCATGACATCTTCAAAAAACTGATCAACCGGCTGTTTAAGCTCTGCGAGCTGTTCAAGTACAGCGTAGTAGTCCCGGCGAGTTAGCAAAGGCGTAATCAGCGTTTCTAGGCTATTTAGGCTGTCAAAAAGCTGCTTTTCTGCATCTTCCTGCAGTAGGCTTGGGTTAAGAGGTGCCGCCTTAGTATCTACTAATTGCTTGGACAAGATATTTGAAACTCGCTTATTGGCGGCGGCCAATGATGAGGCTTCCGGAAGGAGTGTAAACTTATTCACAGCGGCGACACGTGCATCAATATCCAAAGGATTGCCAAGTTCGAGTGCAGCTACAGATAAAAATATCTCTGTTTGCAAGCCCTGCTCTTTATACCAAGACTTGAAGCGATCTAAAATGTAAGTGAGTACTTGCTTTTCAAGTTCATTGCCGGCTAATTTTGCCCGCTTGCCTAGGTTTAATTGGCCATTACAATAGCCTAGTACATCGACCAAGTTAAGGTCGATATTGCGTTCTAGCATAATACGCAATACACCGAGGCTGGCACGTCTTAAGGCAAAGGGGTCACGCGAACCCGAAGGTTGTTGCCCGATACTAAAAATACCCATTAGGCTATCTAAACGATCTGCTAGAGCTAAGGCTGCACCGGTATTTGTGCTTGGCACAATATCTCCAGAAAAGCGTGGCAGATACTGCTCAAATAATGCTTCGGCGACCTCTGGGTGCTCTTCGTCATTGAGTGCGTAGTCACGCCCCATAACGCCCTGTAGATCGTCAAACTCACCGACCATATCGGTGACCAGATCAGATTTACTTAATTGTGCTGCGCGACGGGCTAAACTAGGTTGCGCACCAATTTCAGTGGCCAGATATTCAGCAATGGCGGCAACACGTTCGGTTTTATCGAAAACAGAACCCAGATCCGCCTGGAACACGATATTTTTTAGCGAGTCTCGACGACTTTCAAGACTGGTTTTTTGATCATTTTCATAAAAGAACGCAGCATCTGCTAGACGCGGACGAATTACACGCTCATTGCCGTCAATCACTTGAGCCGGGTCAGTACTTTCAATATTAGCCACAGTAATAAAAGCAGGTAATAGTTGATTGTTAGCATCTAGAACGTGAAAGTACTTTTGATGCTCCTTCATTGAAGAAATCAGTGCCTGTGAGGGGATCGATAAAAAATGTTGATCGAACTTGCCCATAAGCGGTACAGGCCACTCATTCAGTGCGGTTACTTCATCTAGTAGATCATCCTCAACAACAGCACTACCATTAATCTCTTCAGCAAGCTTGGCAACTCCCTGGCTTATAATGTCTTTTCGTTCATTAAAGTCAGCAATGACAAAGGCCTCGCGCATCTGATCTTGATAGCGACTCGGTGATTCGATAACGATGTCATGATTAGCATGAAATCTGTGGCCACGACTGGTATTGCTGGCGCTAATGCCCAAAATACGATCGTTGAGTACTTCATTGTTAAACAGCAGAACAACCCATTGTGCTGGACGAACAAACTCTTCTTTCGTATACCCCCAACGCATGCGCTTAGGGATTGGCAGCTTAGCTAGAGAGTCATTAATGATATTGCCCAATAGCGTTTTAGTTTCAATGCCCTTTTCGGTGCGCCTGATGCACAGCTTGTCCTGTTGGCCGTCGTTTTCCACTAAATCTGATAACTGATCAACAGTGATGCCATTTTTGCTAGCAAAGGCCTCGGCTGCGCGTGAGGCAGTGCCGTCGTCTGAGAAAGCGACCTTAGTTGGCGGCCCCCAGATCACCAGATCTTTATCAGGGGTTTGCATCTCAAGCCCTTTGATCATAATGGCTAAGCGCCTAGGTGCGGCGAAGGCACTGGTCGTTTCAAAACTGAGGCCTTGCTCACGCAGTCCACTCACAACCCCTTCAGTAAATGCACTTGAAAGAGACTTGAGTGCTTTTGGCGGCAATTCTTCGGTGCCAAGCTCAACCAGAAAATCTGCACTCATGATGATTCTCCTTGGTGTTTGGCGATGACTTCTTGGGCAACGGCTTTATCTGCAAGAGGGAAGCCGGCTTCAAGTCGAGAGTTGAAATAGCTTTGCGCAACACCTCGGGCAAGGGTTCTTACGCGCAAAATATAACGTTGGCGCTCGGTGACTGAAATTGCCTTGCGGGCGTCTAATAAATTGAAGGTATGAGATGCTTTCATCACCATTTCATAGGCGGGCAAAGGTAGCTTTTGCTCGATAAGATGCTCGCCGTCCTTTTCGTATTGATCAAAGGCCTTAAAGAGGAAGTCTGTATCTGCATGTTCAAAGTTAAAAGCAGACAATTCACGCTCATTTTGAAGAAAAACATCGCCATAGGTGACCGTGCCCGCAGGGCCTTTTGACCATACTAGATCATAAATACTATCGACGCCTTGCAGGTACATAGCAATACGCTCAAGGCCATAGGTAATTTCACCTGTCACTGGGTAGCATTCAATACCGCCCACTTGCTGAAAATAGGTGAACTGCGTCACTTCCATACCGTTTAGCCATACTTCCCAACCCAGGCCCCAGGCTCCAAGCGTGGGAGACTCCCAGTTGTCTTCAACAAACCTAACATCATGAATTGCGGTATCTACACCCAGATGGCGTAGGGAGTCTAAATAAAGCTCCTGAATATTGTCTGGCGATGGCTTGAGGGCTACCTGAAATTGATAGTAGTGCTGCAGGCGATTTGGATTTTCGCCATAGCGACCGTCAGTGGGGCGGCGGGATGGTTGCACATAGGCGCAATTCCATGCTTCAGGCCCAATAGAGCGCAGGAAGGTTGCTGGATGAAAGGTTCCTGCGCCTACCTCCATATCGAGTGGCTGCATAATGACACAGCCCTGTTTAGCCCAGAAGTCTTGTAATGTTGCAATAAGCTCCTGAAAAGTCTGAGGAGCAGCCGTCATATTTCCCACAAAAATCACCAAATCGTTAACTTTGTACAATAAGAGCGCAATTATAAACGTGCAGACTGATAAAGATAGAGCTAAAAATTCTTTAAAAGC
>CALKMW010000043.1 GCA_938092205.1 uncultured Pseudomonadales bacterium | reverse complement strand
TGCCACCGAGGGATTTTAAGTCCCTTGCGTCTACCAATTTCGCCACCCGGGCATTTGGAGGCGCTGGTCGGAATCGAACCGACGATGGCGGAGTTGCAGTCCACTGCATTACCACTTTGCTACAGCGCCACAAAGATGTGGACTTTTGAAACATGCTTTGACCAGGTAGGTAGTCATAAGCAGGTGCGCTATTCTAGGGAATAACTCCAATAAATCAACTGTTATAAAGCGCTTTTTGTTAAGTTTTCACCCAGATCACAGTCTTAGATAAAATTTGCGCCAAATAACATGCCTAAAATCTACTCAGCTTCGGTGCTTTCACTTCCGCGCATCTCAGGCCATGCTTGCCTTAGATACACTACCATCGACCACAACGCTATACCGGCAGAAGCATACAAGCCAATGTAGCCAATTATGGCAAAACTACCAAATTCTTTCCCAGCTAAGAGTAAAAATATAATGGCGGCCATTTGCACCCATGTTTTCACCTTGCCAAGCATAGATACGGCAACCTCTTCACGCAGATTTCTTTCTGCCATCCATTCACGCAATGCAGAAATAACCACCTCACGACCTATAATCACAACGGTTGGCAGTGCAAACCAGATGGTCGGGTTTGCTTGAAGTAGCATAATTAGCGCCACCACAACGATTAATTTGTCTGCTACAGGGTCTAAAAAGGCACCAAAGGGAGTTTCAAGCCCCATTTTTCGCGCTAGGTAGCCATCAACCCAGTCGGTTAAGGCCGCCAAACTAAATATTGCCGCGGATGCAATATGACTCCAACCCCAGGGTAAATAGTATAGAACAACAAAAACTGGGATCATGCCAATACGCAGAAGCGTTAGCTGGTTGGGGATATTCCACATGGTTGATTAGCTCTCTCGGCTTTTGATTCGAATATAGTGATCTAACTTACTCATTGTACAGCGCACTGTAAATAGCTTCAGCCACCTTTTTACTAATATTAGGTACTTTTGCCAAATCTGCCACACTGGCTTTCTTAACCTCAGCGATACCGCCAAAGTGTTTTAGCAGGTCACGGCGGCGCTTAGGGCCAACACCCGCAATACCCTCAAGCGGTGAGGTTCTTCGTTTTTTATCCCGTCGCTGCTTATGACCAGTAATGGCAAATCTATGCGCCTCATCACGAATTTGCTGTAACAGATGCAAGGCCGATGTTTGCGGCTTTGCGATGACGCGATTATTTTGATCGGCTAAAATCAGCGTCTCCAAACCAGGCTTGCGCGTGGTACCTTTGGCGATGCCTAGCAATAACACCCCAACAACACCTAAATCATTTAGTATTTCTTTCACAGTACTCAACTGACCCTTACCACCATCAATTACCAATATATCGGGTAACTTTGCCTCACCTTTCATCAATCGCGTAAAACGACGACGTACGGCTTGGGCCATAGCGGCATAGTCATCGCCCTGAGTAATACCTTCAATATTAAATTTTCGGTAGTCACTTTTAAGCGGTCCATTGCTATCAAATACCACACAGCTGGCCACGGTAGCCTCACCACTGCTATGACTGATATCAAAACACTCTAAGCGCTGTGGCATCTGTTCAAGCTCAAGGGTTTCGCGCAGTGACTCAAATCGCTGCTCTTGGGTTTTCTTCGAGGCTAATTTAGCCGACAGGTTTTGTTCCGCCGTTCGCAATGCTAACTCAAGCCATTTCGAACGCACGCCTCGAACCGAATGGCGAATTTCAATATTTCGACCCACCTGTTGCTTGATGGCCTCAGCAATTAGATCAACATCATTAATCTTATGGCTTACCACAATTTCTTTCGGTAAATCGGGGCGCGACCCACCCTCAAGATAAAGCAGTGGTAAAAAGTCACCGAGCAATTCATCAGGGCTATTGATTAACCGTGACTTGGGGTAGTAACTGCGACTACCCAGAATACGGCCCTGCCTAATATACAGAATATGTACACAGACCATGCCATCGATCACCGCCGCAGCCACTACATCAATAAGCCCCTTACCCTTCTCAATCACCTGCTCTGATTGAATCTGACGCAGCGCTGAAATCTGATCACGATGTTCAGCGGCTTTTTCAAAGTTAAGCTCAGCTGACGCGACTTCCATGTCCACTTCAAGGTTTTTTAAAATTTTATCCGCCTTGCCATCGAGATAGAGGCGGGTTTTATCAACATCGGCGGCATAATCCTCAGCACTGACCAAGTCTACGCAAGGCGCAGTGCAACGTTTAATTTGGTACTGCAGACAGGGTCGCGAGCGATTCTTAAAAAACACATCCTCGCACTGACGAACCTTAAACACTTTTTGCAAAAAGCCCATACTATCGCGCACCGCCTGCACACTGGGGAATGGGCCAAAATAACGCCCCTTCTCCTTTTTAGGGCCACGATGAAATGCTAAGCGCGGCCACTGATCGCGATCAGATAAAAAGATATAGGGGTAACTTTTATCATCACGCATCAAAATATTAAATGGCGGACGATATTGTTTAATAAGATTATGCTCGAGAATCAACGCCTCAATTTCAGTTTCGGTAACCGTTACTTCAATATCAACAATGCGCTTGACCAAGGCCTGGGTTTTAAGACTTAGGCCCGATTTACGAAAGTAACTACTGACGCGATTTTTAAGTTTTTTGGCTTTTCCCACATACAGCACAGCACCCTCTGCATCCAGCATCTGATAGATGCCCGGGCGTTGGGTAAGCGATTTAAGAAATGATTCAGAATCAAAAGCCATGGCCGATTGTAACGGTTTTTGAGCACAATTGGATCAGCACACTAAGGTTATACAAAAGCTAATCATCAATCATGCTAGTATCCGCCTAACTTTTATAGTTCTAAAGGGAGTAAATGCCATGGAAAAGCAGTATATAAAAGCCCAGCAGCTACTAGAGGATTCCTTTCGTCTAGCATGGCAAGTTTATGAAAGCGGCTATCGACCCAATTATATCGTCGGCGTCTGGCGCGGCGGTGCACCGATCGGTATCGCGGTACAAGAATTTCTTGATGTACTCGGCATAGAATCTGATCATATCGCCATTCGAACCTCATCCTATACCGGCATCGGACAACGCAGCAAACAGGTCAAAGTGCATGGCCTAAGCTATATTATTCGCCAACTAGAATCCGAAGATTCACTATTAATCGTCGATGATGTTCACGATACAGGTCTATCTATAGAACAAGCCATCAAAGACCTAACCGCAGCCTGCAAGAAAAATACCCCACATATTCGTGTGGCTACGCCCTACTTCAAACCCAAAAACAACAAAACCAACAGCACACCCGACTACTATCTCTACGAAACTGACAACTGGTTGGTATTCCCCCATGAACTACACGGCCTAAGTGCCGACGAAATTAGGCAACATAAACCCGAGCTCGCCGAGTTAGTAGAAAAAATGGCGCCGATCATTGCCAAAAAGTGATTTATATCCCTGCAATAAAAGCCACTATAAAAAGACAACTCAATCGGCATAAGTAAAAACAAAAGACAATTATTCGTGTAAAATGCGCGGAATAATGTGCAATCTAACTAACACTAAACAATGAACAGAAAATTCTGCGTTGCCCCAATGATGGATCGGATAGGTATCCCTATAAATCAATGATTTATAGGGCAATGGTACAAATTTGGTAACAGTGCCAAAGGGTCAAAAAAAGTAAATTAATCTAACCTAAACATTCATATGTTACTCTCACTTATCTTCGTATAAATTAGCTATTCAAATTAAAATATAATAATCTTGCATATACGTATAGATTAAATATTATCAGCTAGCTTAATAAATAAAACATAGAGCACTACTATGAAAAAAATAATGAGAATAACCGCCGCCCTTTTCCTATTTTTTCCACTAGGTACCTATGCCGCTGATAACGGCGTATTCACCTATGAGGTAGCAGAAAGTAGTATAGAGATTACTGGCTGTGTAAGCACATGCCCATCTAATATTGAAATACCCTCGACTATTAATGATATTGCTGTGACCAGCATTGGTGAGTGGGCTTTTTATGACAAGCAAATAACCGCTGTGGTTATTCCTGAATCAGTTGTTGAGATTAAAATAGGTGCTTTTTCTAATAATCAAATTAGCACTCTTATTTTGCCAAACTCTGTCAGCGAGGTTAAGTCTTATGCGTTTGAGCACAACACTATAACCGAATTAACGCTATCCAGTGATTTAACTCATATCAATTCTGGAGTATTTTCAAACAACAACTTAGTTGATTTTACTTTACCCACCAATATTACAGTGATTGGCTTTAATTCGTTTGCCAATAATTCAATTACCAAAATGACGTTTTCAAATGCATTAGAAAGTATAGGAATTGGTGCTTTTAAAAATAATCAGATTTCTAACCTGACATTCTTCGGGCCTCGTCCAAGTATTGATTTGGATGCATTTAAAAACAATAACTTATCATCAATTACCTATTGTGATCCAGAAGGCTGGCCGGGCGATGGCATAGAATCAACTTCTGCATCAGCAAATTTTGATTGTGATGCTGACAATGATCAAATTATTAATGGCGAGGATGCTTTTCCCTTTGACCCATATGAAACATTAGACACTGATCTTGATGGCATAGGAAATAACTCTGATTTAGATGACGATAATGATGGACTACTTGATATATATGATTATGAACCAACAGACCCAAACCTTGGTGAAGTTATCTTAGATAGGCAATCCGCAATTTCTCTTATAGATGAAAACGGTCATGTAACAATTCCCACAACATTCACCAGAATTGGAAGTTACGTTTTTCAAAACACAGAAGTAACTAAAATAATAGTGCCAGATTCCATTATAGAAATTGATGGCAACGCATTTTCGGGCTCGCTCTATCTAAGTGAAATAGAATTAGGTGATGGCATAACTAATATCGGATCGTCTGTGTTTTCTGATACAGCAATTGCAGTATTAACAATACCTAGCTCAGTACAAACACCACCACAAAACATAATTAGTGGCTCAAGCATTAGTAAACTTACCATAGAGCAAAATATCACATCAATTTCAAACAATGCCTTTAGAGGGAACAATAGCCTAACCTCGGTGACGATTCCCGACTCCGTTACCAGCATTGGTGCTTATGCCTTTATGGGCGCATCTGAACTCAAAGAGGTGATCATTGGCAATAATGTGGCAAGCATCGGTAGAGATGCTTTCTCTGGCACTGCATTAACATCCTTAACCATACCGGATTCAGTCACTTCTATTGGTGAATATGCCTTTGCATTTACACCTCTA
>CALKMW010000042.1 GCA_938092205.1 uncultured Pseudomonadales bacterium | reverse complement strand
GTTACCCCAGGCCGCATAATCAGTGTTGATCGTGCCAGCATCAATCTCAGCTGTACACTCACCTGCTGCCGCTGGAGTTACTAGGTCTTCTTGAACACCGTCAAGCAACCACTTGTACTCCATTGTATCGGTTGGCGCAGGGTCAAAGACTACACTCCAAGTACCGTCACCATTATCAGTCGCTACTGGACCATCTGTACCCCAACCCCACCAAGGACCAGTGATACCTACAGTTGTCGCATCTGCAGTCACAGTTAACGTTAATGTTGGATCTTGCTCTGATGTACCAGCACATGCATCATAGGTATTTGAAGCATCACCTGAACCTACTACCCAAACGCGATTTGCCCAGCCACTGTAATCAGTGATTAATGAACCACCGTCAATCTCAGCTGTACATTCAGCGTTAGCTGCATTGTCGATTAGGTTCTCTTGAACACCGTCAACAACCCATAGGTATTCCATATTCTCAGCTGGAGCAGGCATAGTCAAAGAGAATGTACCATCACCATTATCAGCCGCTTCTGGACCACCGTTCGGATCCCAGCTCCACCATGGACCTGTAATACGAACAGCAGACGCACCATCAACCGTCAAGGTTAATTGAAGGCTGTTAGCTTGAGCCACAGTAGCGAATGATGAAGTCAGCAAAATCAAAATAGCTACTGCTATTGATTTAATACTGAAGAGTGTATTTGAAAAAATTGATGTAATTTTAGATATTAGATGGCACATATTATTATTTTCCATGCTTATTTACTATTTTTGTTATCGCGAGCTTCTTGCACTATTCAGATGCAAATAGAATTGTGAAATTAACCCCGATACCCCTCTTACTATTATTATTTTTTGTTACTTTTTTATTTATTTGGTACATCGAGGGGGATATTTTTTTCCCTCTAATACACCTTAAATTCTTTTTATTAGCCTAGGTTATCCCTAGACTTTATGCGGCTTAACAGTGAATTCTTTGTATGAAAATACCTAGAAATGACAACTATTTTATTATTACCACTGGCATATACTCTTAGATTTAAATCCAGGAGTCAATAGTTTAATTTGCCACAAATAGGAATTATTGGGCCCCAAAGATAATCTTTATATTTTATCCATGGATAAGGCTTCAGAACCGCCGAGCATAACACTGAGCCATCGGGTACCTTCATTGGCGCCTAGCGCGATCTTAACCATAATAGTGAGAGGTATAGATAGCAGCATACCCACAGGCCCTAACACCCAACCCCAAAATACTAGGGATACAAACACAACTAATGGCGAAAGGTTTAACCCCTTACCCATCCAGCGTGGCTCTATAGCACTCCCCATAAGAAAGTTAACCACCGCAAAACCCAATAGGGTTAAACCCGCACTACCCAAGCCCAGCTGAACTAGCGCTAATAAAACTGCTGGCACGGCCGCTATAAATGAACCCACTGTAGGCACGAAGTTTAACAAAAAGGCAATTAACCCCCATAAAACAGCATAGTCGACACCAAGAATGGTTAACCATAGATAGATCAGCACACCGGTTACTGCACTTATTGCCGCCTTAATCGCCAAGTAGCCATGAATACTGCTGGATAACTCGGCAAGCCATGCCTGTGTATCTTGATCACCTCGAGCAATACGCAACTTATCGCCAAAGCTGGTATTTTCGGCCAAGATAAAGATGACGGTTATTAGTATTAATACTGAATTGGTCATTACATTACCAAAGGATGCCAGAGCAGCCCCCACCCAGCGCATCACGGCACTGGGGTCAAAGCTGTTTTGCCACTGCTGGGTATCAATGGCAACACCCCATTGCGCAAGCCCTTGCTGAATAGCTTCACTCATCACAGCCAACTTGGCAGAATAGACTGGGATATCTTGTCGGAAACTATCCACTGAAGAGCCAATGACCGCCCCCAATATCAAACCTACTAATAGTATTAATGAAATAATTAACACTATGGCAATACTGCTGGGCACTCGTCGCTGCTTTAAACAATCCAACAGAGGCGAGACAATCATGGCGATAAAAACTGCCAATAAAAAAGGTACAACCATTGAGGAAGCCATTTTGAGGCCAGCGACCACAATAACAAAGGCGGCAGATACTATAAGGAATTTAGCAATGGGTGCTTGTTGAGTTGTCATAGGTTATTCCGGAGCCTCTAATTTTAATTCAACCTGCTTTAGCAGATTGGTTAATGTCTTGCGGCTAGCCTCTGAAAATACAAGCCTACCCTGCCGCTCAGTTATTTCAGTCGCTAACATAGCACATTCACAACGTATTTTGTCCAACTCAACATCATGACGAATCGGGATGCTTATAAAGACATCCCAATCTGATGGCGTTGCTTGACCTGAAATCGCTAACTTAAGAATAGCTTGCACATTAACCGCCTGCACCTGATAGACCGGCACACCGACATAACGAAACAACACCAAGGCGATAACAAGAACTATAAATGACAGCAGAACTGTAACAATAAAGCTACTCATTGTTAGAACTGATCGGGGAACTTACCTTGAAACTGGGAATACCACTGTTTGATATTGGCAATATCCGCCTGATGATCACCAGTCGGCTGATAGAGGTCGCCCAACACAATACGCTTATGCTTAAAATCTAGGGCGCCCATCTGAATTTGGCAATTACTGGCCTCTGCTATACGCAAAAAACCGGTTTTCCATCGTTCGGCTTTTTTTCGCGTCCCCTCGGGGGCGATCACAATCACAATACCCTCGTGCTTCTCTACCAATTGATTAACATTATCAATCACGCCCTCAGGGTTTTGGCGATTAACGGGAATACCACCCAACCAACGCATAAACCATTTTAGTCCCGGCACAAATATTGTGTGTTTACCTAAAAAATGTAGCCTAATATTAAGACCCAAAACGGCGGCAATACCTAAAACCGCATCCCAATTAGAGGTATGCGGCGCAGCCGTAATCAATAGTCTTTCTGCATTGGCAATACTGCCCTCGACGCGCCAACCAAAAAATCGTAAAAAAGCTTTACCAAACCAGCGGGTAAAGACACTACGATTAGCACGCAGATGTTGTGGCACCTGATTATCTTCAAAGGTGGGTAGTTTTTTAGCCATACTTACCTCAGCTTTTTTAATTAATGTTCCCGTGTCGCTCTAAAGTCGACATCAGGAAACCGCTCTTCGGCAAGGGAAAGATTAACCCGGGTTGGCGCTAGGTAGGTTAGATGCCCGCCGCCATCAATCGCCAAGTTATCTTGCGCCTTATTTCTGAGCGCTTCTATTTTTTTATTATCTTCAGCTTCAGTCCAACGCGCGGTATATACATTCACCGGCTCGTAGATTGCCTCAACACCATATTCTTCTTTTAATCTAAATGCTACTACATCGAATTGTAGCTGCCCCACTGCACCCACAATAATATCGTTATTGCGCAGCGGGAAAAATACCTGGGTACTCCCCTCTTCAGATAATTGACGAATACCATTTTGAAGCTGTTTTGCTCGCAGTGGATCTTTTAGACGAATGCGCTTGAATAACTCTGGGGCAAAATGTGGAATACCGCTAAATTTAAGCTCTTCACCCTCGGTGAAGGTATCGCCAATTTGAATTGAGCCATGATTATGCAAACCAATAATGTCACCCGCTACCGCCTGCTCAACCGAGATACGCTCCCCTGCTTTAAAACTAAAGGCATCAGACACGCGCATATCTTTGCCCGAACGCACATGTTTCATCTTCATACCTTTTTTATAGGTACCGGAACAAATACGCATAAAGGCAATACGATCGCGGTGCTTAGGGTCCATATTGGCCTGAATTTTAAACACAAAACCACTGAACTTATTATCGCTTGCCAACACCTCTCGCTGTTTGGTTTCACGGGGCTGGGGTGGTGGTGCCCAACGCACAAAATCATCAAGCAGTTCGCGCACGCCAAAATTACCCAGTGCGGTGCCAAAAAATACTGGCGTCAGCTTGCCGGCTAAAAACTCTTCCATCGCAAACTGATGGGTAGCGCCTTTGACTAGCTCTAATTCTTCAATTACATCGTCGGCAAAATCACCCAACGCCTCGCGCGCCTCGGGAGATTCTAAACCCTGTATCTGAATATCGTCCATCAACTGATGGCCCTTACCCTGCACATACACATGAATAGTATCGGTATATAGGTTGTAGACACCGCGAAACCCACGCCCCATACCAATAGGCCAATTAATCGGAGCGGCCTTAATTTTCAATACGTCTTCAATTTCGTCAAGCAAGTCAATTGGGTCACGGATATCGCGATCCATCTTATTGATAAATGAAAGAATTGGCGTATCACGCAGGCGGCAAACTTCCATAAGTTTAATGGTTCGCTGTTCTACACCCTTAGCGCCATCAATAACCATCAGCGAAGAATCCACCGCAGTCAAGGTGCGATAGGTATCTTCAGAAAAGTCTTCGTGACCCGGTGTATCCAACAGGTTCACCGTGCAATCGCGATACGGAAACTGCATTACCGATGAGGTTACGGAAATACCCCGCTCTTTTTCCATGGTCATCCAATCAGAGGTGGCATGACGATCGCTTTTTCGCCCCTTAACCGTGCCCGCCACCTGAATCAGGTTACCTAGCAGCAAAAGCTTTTCGGTAATTGTGGTCTTACCCGCATCGGGGTGAGAAATAATGGCAAAGGTGCGCCGATCAGAAACTGGCTGGGTCATGGATAATAGTCACAAAGGTTAAAAGCCGCGCATTATAACCTTGGCGAGTTTTGGTTTCAGCTAATGATTTCACAGGCAATATAAGCAGCGCTTTTTTACTAAATATTAATTGTTAGCCTAACTCACTCTTATTAACCCATTCCAACGGGTTGTATAGGCCGGCGATAGATGCTCGCGTCTCATTGTCCAACTTTTTTCTATGCCCTGTCTGGCAAAAAATACCTTAGCTCGACCGCTGTGATTAATTCTATCCATTACCTGCATTAACTGGCGGCTATTGCTATACGCGGAGGGCTTGTCAAATAGGCCTGCTTGATAGGTACCTATGTCGTAGAAGTCGGAAAGCACAACACCGGCTTTTGCGTAATCGTAACCATCGCGCCACAGTTGATCGAGCAACCTCATAGCTAATTGAATAAGGTCGCGAGTGTCGTCGCTGGGCCTATTAAGCTCTGCACTCAGCGCATTGCTATATTGCGGGCTGTTTTTTTGATAAGCGCTGGTGCGAATAAATACACTGAGTAACTTGGCCTGTTGCCGCTCTTTGCGCAACTTTTCTGCGGCTCGAGCGACATGTTCGCAAACCGCTTGACGCATTTGTACGCGAGCAGTCACTCGAGCACCAAAGGAACGACTGCATATAATCTGCTTTTTGGTTGCAGGTATCTGCTCTAACGCCATACAGGATTCGCCATTAAGCTCTCTAACTGTTCGCTCTAAGACTACCGAAAAATGCTGGCGTATTGATTTAGCCGAGGTATCGGCAAGGTCTAGCGCAGTATGTATACCCATGGCTTGCAGTCGCGCTGATAATCGACGACCAACACCCCAGATATCTTCTACCGGCGTGATGGCTAATAGCTTGCGCTGCCTGCTGCGATTGGTTAAATCGACAACACCCTGAGTTGCCGGGTATTTTTTGGCCGCATGATTGGCGAGCTTGGCCAGAGTTTTTGTCGGCGCCATACCAACACAGACAGTAATCCCGATCCAACGGTCGATGGTGTTTTTTACCTGCCGACCAAAATCAAGCAGCGATATCACCGGTTGAATACCGGTGATATCTAAAAAGGCCTCATCAATGGAATATATCTCAACCTTTGGCGCCATATCTTCTAGAGTTCGCATCACGCGATCGCTCATATCGGCATACAGGCTGTAATTTGAGGAAAATACCTGGATACCATGCTGCCTAATTTGCGCGTCAATTTTGAAGATTGGAATACCCATCTTTATACCCAGAGCTTTGGCCTCTTTAGAGCGCGCAACCACACAGCCGTCGTTATTGGATAAAACTACAACTGGGGTATTGGCTAAATCGGGACGGAATAACTTTTCACAACTGGCGTAAAAATTATTGCAGTCAACTAGGGCAAAAACGGAGGACATTGCGGATCACTATTTATGGCGTATATTGCGAATCACATTGGTGACCACGCCGAAGATATCTAGCGCTGTACCCTCAGGGATTTCAATCGCTGGATAGGCTGGATTGCGCGGCACTAGACGCACTACTGGCCGCAACTCTAATTCTTTAACCGTCATCTCGCCGTGGATAGCCACGATTACGGTATCGCCATGCTCTGCGGTCACCGAACGATCAACCACCAAAATATCGCCGGCATAGATACCGGCCTGAAT
The DNA here is from genome assembly GCA_938092205.1 of uncultured Pseudomonadales bacterium. GTDB lineage: Bacteria > Pseudomonadota > Gammaproteobacteria > Pseudomonadales > Porticoccaceae > HTCC2207. Next base: position 24,476 of record CALKMW010000042.1, on the reverse strand, counting down.
CATTGAATCACCTTCGACACGCACAAAAAAGGTAGCGGCTGGTCGCTTGATGCACAGCTCATTTAAATCAAGGGCTTTTTCAATATAGTCTTGTGCGGGCGAGGGGAATCCGGCGGATACAGCTTCGCTAAAAAGTGGTATTTGCAGGCAGTTTGCTTTGATCCATGCAAGGGCATGGCTGCGGCCTAAAAATGAAAGACTCATAAGGATCTCAAAATACTATAACTAAAATACTGTTTATTTATACAGTATCTAATACTATTCGGATCTATTCAAGTACATTTTTAGACCATTGATTTTTAAACTAACAGTCCTAAATAGGTGATGTGGCGTATAATCGGCACATCTATGGTTGTCGATTATTCATCTGTGCTTTATGGTTGTGATTATCAGCGGCTAAATTGCTTAATTTTAGGAGCAGTACATGAAATATATGGGTCAAACTGAGTATGACCATGACGGCGCTTCTCCGCGTCAGGGCATTCTTTTGTGCAATCTGGGAACCCCTGATGCGCCTAGACCCGCTGAACTTAGACGCTATCTAAAAGAGTTTTTAAGTGATCCGCGGGTGGTTGAGATACCGCGGTTACTGTGGTGGATGATTTTAAACCTAATTATTTTACGTATTCGTCCGCGTCGTTCGGCCAAGCTTTACCAGTCGGTATGGACCGAAGCCGGCTCACCATTAATGCTGTATAGCCAAGAGCAAGTAAAGGCGGTTAAGCAGCGTCTTGCGGAAAAATATGGTGATATTCCGGTGGTTTTGGGTATGCGTTATGGCAACCCTTCGATGGCATCGGCTATTAAACAATTAACCGATCAAAATGTACGCGATATTATTGTTCTGCCACTTTACCCTCAATACGCTGGTGCGACCACTGGCTCTACCTTTGATGCTATAGCGAAAACATTTACCCAGTTGCGCTGGGTACCTGAATTGCAATTTATCAATGGCTATCATAAGTCTGAGGGCTACATACAGGCACTTTGTACAACCATAAAACGCCATATTGATGAGCATGGCCAACCAGATAAGTTGGTTTTTTCTTATCACGGCACACCAGAGCGCTATCTTAAAAATGGCGACCCCTATCATTGCTTTTGCCACCAAACCACACGATTGGTGCGCGAAAAAATGGGCCTTGAAGAAAACCAAGTAATGACCACATTCCAATCGCGCTTTGGTCGCGAACCCTGGCTACAACCCTATACTGACGAGACCTTGGAACAACTACCTGAGGATGGGGTGAAGCATGTGGCGGTCATCTGCCCTGGGTTTTCTTCAGATTGCCTAGAAACCATTGAGGAAATTAATATGGAAGCGCGCGAAAGCTTTATCGAAAGTGGCGGTGAGCATTTTCATTATATTCCTTGTTTAAATGATGATCCTGCGCATATTGACGCCTTGGTCAGTATCCTAGAAAAGCGTTTAGCGCTGTCTCACTAACATTATTATTCTAACCACCGCGGATTAACCTGTATTAATTATCAAATGTAAGGAATTATATTTTGATATTCGTATAATGGGGTTTTGATTTAAACCTTGTTGGTTGTTAGTGGAACTTTATGACAATAAAAACGTACATGCAGTCTTTAGGCACTGCTGCCCGAGAGGCATCTCGTGATCTTGCACGCGCCAGTAGCGCTACTAAAAACAAAGCCCTTATCGCTATTGCTAAGCAGTTAGATTCTCAGCGCAATGTAGTTTTGGCGGCCAATAAGTTAGATATGGATAATGGCCGCAGCAATGGGCTTAATGATGCTCTTCTCGATCGCCTTGAATTAGACGACGTAAGAGTTGACGCCATGATAGAGGGCCTACAGCAGGTAGCAGAATTACCTGACCCTGTGGGCGAAATGACTGACTTGGGCGCTCGCCCAAGCGGTATTAAGCTAGCCAAGATGCGCGTTCCTCTTGGGGTTATTGGCATCATTTATGAGTCTCGACCCAATGTCACCATTGATGCCGCTAGCCTATGCCTGAAGTCTGGTAATGCGACTATTTTGCGCGGTGGTAGCGAGGCGATTGAGTCTAATCAGGCAATTGCCCAGTGTATTAAATTAGGTCTTGCTGATGCTGGCTTGCCAGAGAATGCTGTGCAGGTAATTAATACCACTGACCGCGCGGCGGTGGGCGAGCTAATTACTATGACTGATTTTGTCGACGTGATTATTCCTCGCGGCGGCAAGGGTTTAATTGAACGAATCAGTGCGGATGCTCGGGTACCTGTGATCAAACATCTCGATGGTAACTGCCATGTTTATATTGATGATGCCGCAGATTTGGATAAGGCTGTGGCCATTGCGGTGAATGCTAAAACCCATCGCTATGGTGTCTGTAATGCCATGGAATCCCTGCTGATTGCACAATCAGTTGCGGCAAAGGCTTTACCTTTGATTGCTGAAATTTATGCTGAAAAATCAGTAGAAATGCGTGGCTGCGCAAATAGCCGCCAGATTCTGCCTTCTATTTTAGCGGCTAGTGACAGCGACTGGTCTGAGGAATATTTGGCACCAATTGTGGCCATTAAGGTGGTGGCAGGCATTGATGAAGCAATTGAGCATATCAACACTCACAGCTCGCAACATACTGAATCGATTATTACCGAAGATAGTGCGAATGGTCAGCGATTTATTGCTGAGGTGGATTCAAGCTCGGTAATGATTAATGCCTCAACCCGTTTTGCTGATGGCTTTGAATATGGCTTGGGTGCTGAGATTGGCATTTCAACCGATAAGATTCATGCTCGTGGCCCTGTGGGACTTGAAGGTCTGACGAGCCAAAAATGGGTGGTGTTCGGCGATGGGCAAATTCGCCAGTAATATGTCGGTTGCTCTGTTTGGCGGCACCTTTAACCCAGTCCATTTTGGTCATCTTAATCTAGCCAATAGCTTGGCTGATTATTTACAGATTCAGTCTGTGCGCATGATTCCCTGCGCCATCCCTGCGCATCGTGCAGTTCCCACTGTTAGTGCCGAGCACCGTTTGGCCATGCTCAATATGGCAATTGCAGACAATCCATCTTTAATCGCCGATGATCTAGAATTAAAAAGGGCGCGCACCAGTTATAGTATTGATACTGTTGAGCTTATAAGGCAGGATATTGGCCCTCAGGTGCCGCTGTTTTTTTGCCTTGGCATGGATGCTTTACAGTCCATAGATAGCTGGCATCGCTGGACAGAACTATTGAATTTTTGCCATCTGGTGGTCTGTTCAAGACCTAACTACCCATTGCCGAGCGATGGGGTTGTGACGACCTGGCTTGAGCGACATCTTTGCGATGATATCACTCAGATAAAAAAGCAACCCCAGGGTTGTATTCATCTGTGTAAAATACCCTTATTAGATATTTCATCCACAGCGATCAGAGATAGTATAAAATGCGCTAAAAATATCGACCATATGACACCTGAATCTGTGGTTAACTATATTAAACAACATTCTTTATATGAGTAATTAATTGCTATGACGCAAGCCTTAAAAGACATTATTATTAACGCCCTCGAAGAGGTTAAAGCCACCGAAATCACCACGATTGATGTGCGTGACTTAACCGGCATTACGGATACTATGGTGGTTGCCTCTGGTAATTCTAACCGCCAAGTTAAAGCACTGGCTAATAGTGTAGTGGTTGATGCCAAAGCGGCCGGCCATGAAATGATTGGCATTGAGGGCGATGATAAGGCGGAATGGATCCTAGTCGATTTTGGCGATGTTATTGTTCATATTATGTTGCCGGCGACTCGGGTTTTTTATGATATCGAGCGCCTGTGGTCAGTTAGACCCAATGATGGCGACGAGGGTTAAGTATTTCTTCACCCAATTTTGATTAGATAGATACTGAGGTTATTGTTAGGCCTATGAAGCTCAAATTGCTAGCCGTTGGAACGCGCATGCCGAGCTGGGTAGAAACTGGCTTTGACGAATACCACAAGCGGATGCCGGCTGAGCTTAAATTAGATCTTATCGAAATACCCCTAAGCCCCAAGGGCAAGGGCTCAGCCAATCAGTCAAAAGACGCCCAAGGCCAAGCCCTACTCAAGGCAATTAATAAGCAGGATAAAGTGATTGCACTGGATGTTCTGGGTAAATCGATGTCGACCGAGTCACTGGCAACACAACTTGCTAACTGGCAAATGAATGGGCAGGACCTGTGCTTGCTGATTGGCGGTCCCGATGGGCTATCTTCAGATTGCCTTGCCCGCGCAGATATGAAATGGTCCTTATCTGATCTTACCTTGCCCCACCCGCTGGTTAGGGTTTTATTAATGGAGCAGCTTTATCGAGCTTGGACAATTAATAAAAACCATCCCTATCACCGCAGTTAGGCACTTTGGCTATGTTGCGAGATAACGCTATATCGGACCCGCGACAAGAACAGAGACTGTTCTCAATGCGGGTGATGTTATCTGTTTGTATTGTGCTTGGACTAACCTCGATTGTTTTGTTTCGTTATTATGACCTGCAAGTTAATCGTCACCTTGACTATGTCACTAACTCTAATAAAAATCGTATTCATATTCGATCAGTAGCGCCAACACGAGGACTTATTTTTGATCGCCACGGTCAACTACTGGCCGATAACCGCCCAGCATTTACGCTTAATATTATCCCTGAAAGTGCTGGGGATACAGATCAGCTAATTGCTCGATTAGATACTTTGCTATCGATTTCTGAAAAAGATATTGCACGTTTTAAGAAACGCGAAAAACGCAGTAAGGGTTTTGCCCCAGTTCCGCTGAAATACAACCTGACCGAGCAAGAACGAGCTATTCTTGCAGTTAACAGCCATGTACTCCAGGGTACAGAGGTGAGTGCACAGCTAATGCGATTTTATCCGCAACGTGAGCTTCTAACTCATACCCTTGGTTATGTGGGTCGGATTAATGACCGTGAAATCAAAAATATTGACCCTGAAAGTTATCGCGGTACAGATTTTATTGGCAAAATTGGGCTTGAAAAATATTACGAGGAAACCTTGCTCGGCAAGGTGGGTACCGAACAGGTAGAAACCGATGCTCGAGGACGGGTTATGCGCGTTCTGGGAAAAAATGATCCTGTTCCTGGCAGTAATTTAACCATTCATATCGACAGTCAATTACAGCGTGTTGCCCTAGACGCTTTAAAAGATGAGCGTGGTGCTCTAGTGGCCATTGATGTTAAAACTGGCGGTATTCTTAGCATGGTGAGCACCCCCAGCTATGACCCCAACCTATTTATCTCGGGTATCAGTCAAAAACAGTATGATGGCTTGCTTAACTCACCTGATCGTCCATTATTTAATCGCGCCCTTCGTGGTCAATACCCTCCTGGCTCTACGGTAAAACCACTGTTTGGCCTGATTGGCTTACAGCATAAAATTTATGATATTGATTATTCAATTTATGATCCGGGATACTTTTTTATGGAGGGCATCAAGCGCCCCTGGCGCGATCACAATGCTGATCAAGGTGGGCATGGCTATGGTGTTGACTTAGCTGAGGCCATCATTGAATCCTGTGATGTATTTTTTTATACCACTGGAGTTAAAACAGGCATCGACTTACTGTCTAAAGAAAGCGCCCTGTTTGGTCTTGGCGATGTCACTGGAATTGATCTTCCAGGCGAAAAACGTGGAATTATGCCCACCAGAGCATGGAAGAAGGATAATCGCAGACAGGATTGGTTTAATGGTGACACCATTAATATGAGTATTGGCCAGGGCTTTATGCTAACAACCCCTCTACAGTTAGCCGTGATGTCTGCTCGTATCGCCTCACGCGGTAAAACCGTTATCCCCAAGCTGTTAAAGTCGGTTGATGGCAAGGATATCGCGCCAGAATTTGCACCTGATCCAATTCAATATGATGATAAATACTGGAATTATATTCACCAGGCAATGGTGGATGTGGTGCATTCGAAAAAGGGGACCGCGCGCGGTATTAGTGAGGGAATTAGCTATAAGTTAGCAGGAAAAACCGGTACCGCTCAAGTTATTAGCATCCATGAAAAAGACAAATATGATTCTTCTAAAATTGATAAACGCAAATGGGACCATGCGCTTTTTGTCGCTTTTGCACCGGCAGATAATCCGCAAATCGCCCTAGGTTTAATTGTTGAGAATGGTGAACATGGCAGTCGCACTGCCGCTCCGATTGCGCGTAAAGTTATCGATACCTACCTGGCTAATTACACGCCAAATAAGTTGCACAATGATGCTTCCAGATTGGCCAAATATGCTTTAGCCCCAATTGAGGATAACTAATCGATGTATAAATATGATTTTGTTCGGCAATTGGACTCCAAGGGTGGCGATAGACGGCAGAATGTTTTGCATATTGACTTTACCTTGCTGACTATTTTACTGGTACTGTGCATGACTGGACTGTTTGTTCTTTACAGCGCCAGCGAACAAAGTCTGTACTATGTAAAGCGCCAAGCCACTTTTATGCTTACTGGCTTCGCTGGTATGCTGATTGTAGCGCAATTCCCTGTGCGCTTTTGGCAACGCTGGGCAGCAGTTTTTTACGCCTCGGCATTGATTGCTTTGGCCGCTGTTTTATTTTTTGGCGTTGAGGCTAAGGGCGCCACCCGTTGGCTCAACCTTGGGTTTGCTCGCTTTCAACCCTCAGAGATAGCCAAGATTGCGGTGCCAATGATGGTTTCAGCCTATCTTAGTCGTCGCATTATTCCACCTAAATTAAAGCATGTGGCTGGCGCTTTGTTGATTGTGGCAATCCCTGCATTTTTAATTATTCGACAGCCCGATTTAGGGACTTCTATCCTAGTCTTTACCTCTGGCTTTTTTGTGTTATTTCTCGCTGGTTTACGCAAGCGCTATTTGGCTGGGGCCTTTTTTGGCGCTCTAGCAGCAGCACCACTATTGTGGCTTTATGTGATGAGGGACTACCAAAAACAACGCGTATTAACCCTGCTCTCACCTGAGGACGATAGGTTCGGTGCCGGTTGGAATATTATTCAATCCACCACAGCCATCGGCTCGGGTGGTCTTGCAGGTAAGGGTTGGACCGAAGGCACACAATCGCAACTTAATTTCTTACCCGAGAGCCATACCGACTTTATTATTGCGGTATTGGCGGAAGAATTTGGTCTTTTAGGCGTTATTGGACTCTGCACTATCTATCTTTTACTGATAGGATACTGCATGATTATTGCTGTAAATGCACAGTCTCAATTTGCGCGCCTAATGGCAGGAAGTATCAGTCTTACTTTCTTTATTTACATGTTTGTAAATATGTCTATGGTATCGGGCCTACTGCCAGTGGTTGGCGTACCCCTTCCCTTAGTTAGCTATGGTGGCTCAGCCATTGTGACTCTGTTTTTTGGATTTGGTATCCTTATGGCTATTAGTTCAGAACCTAAACGAATCGGATCTTGGCGTTAAATGAAAACTCTTAAATGTATTTTATGCTCGATATGCTTATCAGCAACAACTCTTAGCTCAGCAGATTATTCTGAAAAACCTCAGGTGGCTGATTTTATTGACCTTATGGTTAACGAACATCAATTTGAATCTGAGCAAATAGTTGAATGGTTATCTGCAGCTGAGCACCAAACATCCATTGTCAAAGCAATGAGTCGCCCCGCAGAAAAAGTTAAGCCTTGGCATGAGTATCGCAAAATATTTATCTCAGATCTTCGCATTCAGAGAGGGGTTGAGTTTTGGCAACAACATGAAGCTGCTCTAGAGCGCGCATACACTACCTACGGTGTTGATCCGGCCATTATTGTCAGCATATTAGGCGTTGAAACCAACTATGGGCGCAACACCGGCAGCTTTCGGGTAATTGATGCACTGAGCACTCTTGCCTTTGATTATTATCATTCAATTGAAAAACGTGATTCGCGCAAGAAATTTTTTACCATTCAACTTGAAAACCTGTTTTTACTGGCTCGTGAGCAGAAAAAAGATCCGCTTAGCCTAAAAGGATCCTATGCCGGCGCCATGGGTTGGGGGCAATTTATGCCAGACAGCTATCGTGATTATGCAGTTGATTTTGACGGGGATAAGCTGGCAGACATCTGGAACAACCCAACAGATGCTATTGGCAGTGTGGCTAACTTCTTAGCTAAAAAGGGTAAATGGAAAAAAGATCAGCCGGTGGCTACCAGAGCTCATATCAAGGAAGGCTTAAATATCGATGGCTTGAACAAAATGCGTCGACCTAAAAAAACCATTGCTGATATGGAAAAACAAGGTTTTATGCCTGCACAGAACTACGCCAAAGATAGCCTGGCTTTCCCGATGATGTTAAGCGGAAAATTTGGCGATGAGTACTGGCTTGGAATGTATAACTTTTATGCTATAGGTCGTTACAACCCGAGAATTAAATATGCCATGGCGGTTTATCAATTAGGTATAGAGATTCGCGAACAGCGCTGTAAAACGGCTAAAAACTGCGACTAACTGGTATTCTGCTAGGCGTTTTTGATTTTTTTTAATCGCTATCACTAAGACTAGGGAACTACTTGAGTTAATACCCACTCTAAATCTTCGATCGGCTATTTTGTCATTTCAATCAAATAGTCCATTTTATGTATTCTGATGGCTGTCTTGCATATTCCTTATGGGAACATTACGACGACTGATGTTAGAATAGCTGTCTTTAAAGATTGGTTGGCTCGGTGTCCCTAAATATGTTGAAAAAAAGCTTTCTCTACTCGTTTGTAATAATCCTTTTGTCTGCTATTGCTCACCAAGCTGTAGCAAAACAATTTCTGCCTGATGCGCCTAAGATCAATGCTAAGGCCTGGATCATTGTTGATGCTAATACTGGCTACATCATCGCTGAAAATAATGCTGATGAAGCACTGCCACCGGCAAGCCTGGCTAAAATGATGACCACTTACATTACCTCTAAAGAAATTGAGGAAAATCGCCTAAAAGAAGATGATTTAGTGCTTATCAGTGATAATGCATGGGAATTGGGCGGCGCTAAAACAGACGGTTCTACTATGTTTTTGAGCCCAAGATCTAAGGTATCTGTTCTCGACCTTATGCATGGGGTAATTATACAATCGGGAAATGATGCCGCCATTGCACTGGCTGAGCATATTAGCGGTGGTGAAACTGCTTTTGCCGATAATATGAACTTTCAGGCAGAACAACTAGGCATGACCAATACCTACTATGCCAATTCTACCGGGCTACCTGCAGAGGGCATGGTTACTTCAGCAAGAGACCTAACGATTATTGCTCGAGCCATTATTAATGAGCATCCTGAGTACTACAGTATTTACTCCAAAAAGTACTTTAGTCATAACAATATCAACCAACCTAACCGCAATCGCCTACTGTGGCGCGATAGCAGTATTGACGGCCTCAAAACTGGGCATACAGAGGAAGCGGGTTACTGCCTAGTTGCCTCGTCTGAACGCCGCGGCATGCGACTTATCTCGGCGGTACTGGGTGCTAAGAGTGACGAATCTAGAGCGCGAGAGTCACAAAAACTATTCTCTTATGGTTTCCGACATTTTGAAACCAAACAAATCTATACTGTTGGTGAGACTATTAAACAGAACGCTGCGCTTTGGTATGGCGAAGAGGATTTTTTAAATCTAACCGTTGCCGATGATGTCACCCTGACATATCCCCGTGGTGAGAAGAAAAACTTAGCCGCTGAAATTACTGTGGATAACGAAATTAAAGCTCCCATTACAGCAGGCCAGGTTCTTGGAAGCCTTGAAGTTTCTTTGAATGGGAAATCGCTGATCAGCGTCCCTCTTGTTGCAGAAAAAGATATTGCTGAAGCAGGGTTTTTATCCAGAATCTTTGACTGGATTTTATTATTTTTCACGCAATTGATTTCTTGAGTTAATGACTGTGTCTGAAGATAAAAAACCGGAAATAGAATTTCCCTGCAAGTACCCTATTAAGGTTCTAGGTGAGGCTCACCCTGACTTAAATCAACATGTGATTGATGTAATGAACAAGCATGCACCTACAATCACTAAATCTGATTTAACTGCTAAAAACAGCAGCAAGGGCAAGTGGCAATCAATAACCGTGACTATTATCGCCACAGGGAAACCTCAGCTAGATGACATATTTACTGATCTTAAAACTAGTTCTAGAGTAAAAATGGTACTCTAACCATGTCGTCAGGACTCCCAAAATCATCGCTGACCATTCGCCATCTGGGCTTGCAAGACTTTGCCGATACCTACGATGCAATGAAAGCATTTGTCGAGCAGCGCGACAAAGATAGCTGCGATGAGATTTGGTTCCTCGAGCACAACCCAGTCTTCACCCAAGGGCAGGCAGGAAAAGCTGACCATATTCTCGCCCCAGGTGATATTCCGGTTATTAAAACGGATCGCGGCGGTCAAGTAACCTATCATGGCCCCGGACAGATTACCGCTTACCTAATGGTTGATTTAAAACGCTTAAATATCGGCGTTCGTGACCTAGTCACACTGATGGAACAAGCACTTGTCGAGTGTCTCAAACACTGGGATATTGCCGCCAGCCCAAGACCCGATGCACCAGGGGTTTATACCTCTGAAGGGCATAAAATTGCTTCTCTGGGCCTTCGCATTAGAAAAGGCAGTAGCTATCATGGATTAAATTTTAATATTGATATGGATATGGCACCTTGGAATCGCATTAATCCCTGCGGTCTTGGTGTGCAAATGACTCAACTGGCAGATCTAGTTACACCATCGCCGAGTAAACAACAGGTAATTGATAAATTAGCTGAACTGTTACAGCTGGCTCTGGGTTATAATAGTCACCAGTTAGGCAGCCAATCAGTATTGACTCAGCATTCATCCAAGGAATTTTAATGACCTCAAATCTGGTAGATCCACCGAAGAGAACCAAACGACTTCAGCAAGGCGAAAAACTACGCAGTGCTGATAAGGTGGAGCGTATCCCTGTCAAAGTAATTCCCACCACAGAGTATCAAAGTAAGCCAGAATGGATGAGAATTCGCTTAAATGCTTCGCCCAGAGTAAACCAAATCAAAAGTATTCTGCGCGAGCATAAAATGGCTACTGTGTGCGAAGAAGCGGCCTGCCCTAATCTTCACGAGTGCTTTAGTCATGGTACTGCCACCTTTATGATTATGGGAGAAATCTGTACCCGACGCTGCCCATTTTGCGATGTGGGTCACGGCAAGCCCAACCCTCTGGACCCTGAGGAGCCACTAAATTTAGCAAAAGCAATCAGCGAAATGGGGCTTAGCTATGTAGTTATTACCTCGGTTGATCGCGATGACTTGCGCGATGGCGGTGCTCAGCATTTTGCTGACTGTATACGTGAGTCTCGTATCCTATCACCAGAGTTAAAAGTCGAGGTTCTTGTGCCAGATTTTCGTGGTCGCATGGAACCGGCATTGGAGATTCTAACGGCGACACCGCCGGATGTGTTTAACCATAATATGGAAACCATCCCTCGTCTTTATCGAGAGGCTCGCCCAGGGGCTAATTATCAGTGGTCGCTCAAACTATTAAAGGACTATAAAGCACTGAATCCAAAGGTTCCCACCAAATCGGGCCTAATGGTTGGCTTAGGGGAGACTAAGGATGAACTACTAAGAACTCTCGACGATCTGCGTGAGCATGATGTCGATATGCTAACGGTTGGTCAATACCTGCAGCCATCTACTAATCACCTTCCAGTTGAGCGGTTTGTTCACCCAGATGAGTTTGCAGAATATACTGAATATGCTGAGAGCATTGGCTTCACTCAGGCGGCCTGCGGCCCCTTAGTACGCTCAAGCTACCATGCTGACAAGCAGGCGCGAGGCGAAGATATTACCTAGGGTAAAACCCTATTCATCGACCCAGACTTCTCTTAGGGGTTCACCAAAGTCATCGTATATCACTTTTTTCTTGGGCCTTTTTGATGCCTTGGGGGCTTTTTGGGCGGGGCTTTTACGCTTTCTTTCATCAATCTTTGCCACTACATCATTAACATAGGTGCGATTTTTAATGGGTGAGGGGCTAACAAATACTGATTTTGCTCTTGGCTGATCTGCAGGTTCGCCAGTTTCACCCTGTTGGCATTTCTTAATTTCACCCCCCTTACCAAGAAACTCTTCGGTTTTTTTACGAAGTTCTCGACGCAGTGAATTTTTAGAAATACCATTACTCATCGGTTAACTCTCAGGCTTTTTGCGCGCTGTTTTAAAATCGTTGATGTAATTTTTAATTATCTCTGGCACCAGCAACATAGCGGGGGTTAGTAGCAATGTCATAACTGTTGCAACCACTAACCCATTAACAATGGCACTTGCCAGTGGTTGCCACCATGAAGCCACCATACCGCCTACCTCTATCTTTCGATTAACCATATCGATACTAAAGCCAGTAGCCAGTGGCAACAGACCTGCAATAGTCGTCACTGTGGTTAGCATTACCGGTCTAAAACGGGATTTAGCCGCTTCAAAAACTGCATCTTTAATCGCTAGATTAGTATTGCTACGGCGTAAATGGTTATAACTATCAATCAAAACAATATTGTTGTTAACCACAATACCTGCGAGAGCAACAATACCAACGCCGGTCAAAATTGTACTAAATACAGACTGGGTCACTAATAAACCTAGAAGCACTCCTGCGGTGGACATGACCACAGAAAATAGTATTAATATCGACTGATAGAAACTATTAAATTGAGCAACCAATAGAATCAACATTAGCCCCATAGCCAGAGTAAATGCGGTGGATAAAAATTCTGCAGACTCTGCTTGCTCTTCGTTAGCGCCGCGAAAGGTGATTTTTACTGCAGGATCTATTCGCTGAGTTTCAAGCCATTGACTAATTTGCTTAACTTGATTGTCGGCTAAATAACCATCTTCAGTATTGGCCAAAACCAATACTGTCTCCATCATATCAATACGTTGAATGGTATCGACTCGCGCCTTTGCCTGCCGTTCAGTAAAGCTTGAAATTGCCACACTACCATCGACAGTATTTACTCGAAGACTATCTAGAGATTCTAATTTGCGATCTGCTTCAGGGAAACGTACTCTAATTTCAACTTCCTCTTCAGCATCGTCAGGCCTAAATTCTCCAATGATCATGCCATTGGTGACCAACTGAACCATCTGCCCTACCGAACTAACATCAACCCCAAGCATAGCCGCTTTTGAGCGATCTACAGCCATTTCCCACTGGATTCCAGCCAGTGGCAGGCTATCCTCTATATCTCTTAGCCCTTCGACATTGGATGACATCCAGCTGCGAATTTTTGCGGCCTCGCGATACATAGCCGCACGATTGGTTGAGGAGAGTTGAATCTGTATATCCTTTCCTACCGGTGGTCCACCTTCAACACTTGCTGCGGTTGCATAAACGCCAGGGATTTCTTTAGTCAGGGCGCGTATCTCTGCGAAAACCTCTGCGCTACTGCGGTTTCTCTCAGCGCGAGGATGCAACTCGATTAAATAGCTACTTATCTGATCGCGGCTAGCATCCCTTTGACCCATCAATTGGCCAGCGCTACTTGAGGCATAAATATGCTTTATGTCCTCTAGGTGTGAGAATCGCGTTTCTACTTGAGCAGTCAATTGGCGCTGTTCTTCAATGGATAAATTTCCCTGAGCGCGCAGGGTCGCCATACCAAATCGATTTTCAGTCTCGGTAAAGAATTCTAGGCCGGCGCCAAATTTGCCATAACCATAAAATATCCCTACTAATAATAATAAGGATAAGCCTGCGGTTATGAGTGGCTTGGCGATGGCTAGCTGAAGCAGCTTTAAATATCTATTAAGTAGCGGAGTAAATACCGTTGACCTTGGCTCAGATGAGGTTACTTCAGCGGCTTTATTACTAGCGCCAATTTTAGCCAATAGAACCCCTAATGTTGGCGCAAAAATCAACGCATAAATGAGCGACCATGCCAGTACTGAAAACACCGTTACTGGTAGGTACATCATAAAATTACCAGAGACCCCGGGCCAGAACAACATGGGTAAAAAAGCGGCTAGAGTGGTCCCAGTTGATGCCGCAACTGGCACTGCCATACGACGAATTGACTGCAAATAAGCCTCTTTTACTGATACCCCTTGGGCTATTTTGGTATTGGCAAACTCAACGACAACAATGGCCCCATCAATCAACATTCCCAATGATAACAACAGGCCAAACATCACCATAAAGTTAAAGCTAAAGCCCATCATATTTACAATTATCATTGAGCCTAGAAGACAGAACGGAATACCAAAACCAACTAGAAGACCTGATCTTATCCCAAGAGTGGCTACCACAAGAGCTACAACTAAAATCATAGCTGTAAGGATATTACCCATTAATTCGCTGACCATAGACTGGGCATATTCTGAGCTATCAAACATATAATCAATTTGTATTTCTTGGGAGAATTGATCGCGATAGAGATCTACCACATCACGCACAGCGGCAATGGTATCTATTGAATTAGCCTTTAGCCGCTTACGCACATCTAAGGCAATAGTCGGCTTGCCATCTAAGGTGCTAAACCCTGTCGCATCCTTAAACGTCCTCTGAATAGTTGCGACATCACTGAGGGTGATAACCCCAAAGTTATCGCTGCGAATAGGAAGGTTTCTTATATCTTGTTCAGTTTCGATAAGTGCCGGAATTTTAATCCCAAAGCGTCCTTCTCCAGCATCCATTTCACCTGCGGGGATTAGTAAGTTATTAGCATTAAGTACCTGTATCAACTCACCAGCAGTAATCTTATACAGGTCGAGTTTTGATGGATTTAAGATGACTTCAACTACTTCGTCGCGATGTCCGCTAAGATTAGTTTCAAGTACTTGAGATAAGCCTTCAATTTTGCGCTGATAGAACTTTACTGCTTCAAACAGGTCCCTTTCACCGACTTTATCGCCGGAAAATGTTAGCACCACATCGGGCTCAGGGCTTGGGCTAATGGCATTCACCATAGGCTCTTTGGTTTCCTCTGGGAACTCTGCCTTGGCCCTATCAACTGATTCTCTTACGTCTGCAATAACCTGATCGATATCGAGATTAATATCAAACCGTACAAATAGATAAACTACACTCTCGCGTGCTGTAGCTATCATCTCCTCGAGACCATCGAGGGTTTTTAGTTCTTTTTCAATCGGTCTAATTAGCAGTCGACTGCCATCTTCTGGTGAAATACCCTCGTGACGAACCATAATAATCGCCGCAGGTACGGTAACATTGGGGTTAACTTCAATCGGCATTGAAGCTCTAGACATAATGCCTGCGAGCAAGAACAACAACATTAATGATAATGTTGCCCTGGATCGACTAACGATTGCTTTAAGAGCACTCATAATATTGTCACTCTGATCTATGGTGCTTGTTCAGGGAAAGTATCGATTACCTCCCCTTTGGTAACGTAATTTTGACCCACAGTAATTAAACTAACCTGTGAGGGTAAGCCCTGTACCCAGAGACCTCGATCGGATTCTCCAACCAGATTTACCTTAATCTGCTGTACACGATTTGCAGCATCTACCACCCTGACCATAATATCGCCCTGAGCATCTAATAAAATTAAACTTGCCGGGATTAAATGGGCATTAAGGGCCGGTAAATCCAGCTGTAATTGACCTGAAATTCCCGCCCTAATTTTTAAATCTTTGTTATTGATAACAGCCTCTACTAAATAGCCTCTGGTGGCCTCGTTAGCTTGCGCGGAAATATAGGTCAGATTTGCTTGCTCTGCTGGATAATCATCGAAGGTGGCTATAGCCTGATCACCAAGTTGTATTTTAGCCACGTCTGAGGCTGATGCCTGAGCAATAATATTCAATGGATTTAATTCAACCAAAGTTGCGCAGATCTGCCCTTGAGAAAGATAGTCACCCTCCTCTACCGGGCGCTTCTCTACGATAGCCGTGAACGGTGCTTTGATATTCAATCTATCAACATCAAGCTGACTTCGGGTGAGATCGAACTTTGCCGTCTCAAGATTTGACTTGGCTTGCGCTATGGCCAAAGCGGATTGATAACCTGCTGTTTTTAACTGCAGTGCCCCTTTGTAGGCAATTTCAGCCTGTTGTAATTTGGCTTTTGCTTGCTCTAGATACTGAGGTCTGTCCTGTTCACTTAACTCACACACAGTTTGACCCTTTTGGACCAATGAGCCGCGCTCTGCCGGCACTGCTTGAACAGTGCCTGCCACCTGAGCTTTGAGCTCGACAACTCGATTAGCCGCTGTGTGACTATTAAGCCTCAACTGAGGTATAAATTTTTGCGCGGTAAATTGCTCAACAGATACTTTTGTTACTGAACTAGCTGGTAAACCAACTTCCGCCTGACTACCTTTGGACACTAGGCCGCTGCCTAGCCAAACAATAGTTGCAAAAGCGATGATCAATGCTATTTTTACGTTGGCGCTCATTTTTTCCTCGATCAAAATTGTTTGTTCAAACTCATGTGCCTGTAGTTACGGGCTTTGCAATGCTATAGATTCGGATTATTTTTATAATCCGATTGACCAGTTTACCATTTGGATATGTTGAATATATGATTTAATAATTGGTTTATTCGAAAATAGCAGTAAATATCGCAAAAAATGGCTGTTTTTCGCTTAATTATCGTCAATTTCATACAAACCAACCATAATGCACTAGTCAAATTTCAAGTGACTGGTATAATCCGCAGACTTTTTTCTGAACGCAATCTATGGACTCCTAAAAAATGAGCTATAACGACATCCCGGCAGGCAAGGATCTGCCAAATGACATTAACGTTATCATCGAGATACCGGCTAATCACGACCCTATTAAATACGAAGTGGACAAAGACAGTGACGCTATCTTCGTTGACCGCTTTGTTGCCACGCCAATGTTTTACCCTGCTAACTACGGTTATGTGCCTCAGACTCTATCTGAAGACGGTGACCCCTTAGACGTGTTGGTTGTAGCACCTTACCCTGTAATGCCAGGATCAGTTATTCGTAGTCGTGTTGTTGGTGTGCTTAAAATGAGCGATGAGTCAGGTATTGACGCTAAACTATTGGCTGTTCCTCATAGCAAACTAACCAGAATTTATGATCATGTTGAAGAAATTGAAGATTTAGATCAATTGCTTATTCAACAGATTGCTCACTATTTTGAAAACTACAAGGCTCTTGAGCCTGGCAAGTGGGTTAAGGTTGATGGCTGGGATAATGCAGATGCTGCAAGGGCTGAAGTTATTGCATCACGCGAGCGCTACTTAGCAGAATAATTAGCTATTAACTTTGCGCTAAAAAAAACCCGACTTTATGTCGGGTTTTTTTATACATAAAATATCTCTCTTAATTAAGATTCTCTTCATGCTCAGAAAAGATAATATCACTAGATAGCCCGTTCTTTTTTAACAAGCCGTTTAGACGCCGTAGTGCATCTATCTGAATCTGCCTAACACGTTCACGGGTCAGGCCAACCTCACGCCCTACTTGATCGAGGGTTTCCTGTTGATGATTGAGTAAGCCGAACCTTCGAACAACTACTTCCCGTTGTTTTTTAGGAAGTTCATCTAACCAGTCATTTAGCTTATCCATTAAATTATCATCGCCAGTGACCCGTTCGGGACTGTTCGATTTATGATCTGGAATGGTATCTACAAAAGATTTTTCGTTGTCGCCAACAGGAATATCTAACGAACATACCGAATCATTCAATTCGAGAATTCGGTTAACTGTATCAGCCGGCTTATCAACCTCATGAGCGATCTCTTCATAGGTTGGAGTATGATCAAGCTTTTGCGCCAGTTTACGCGATACCCGCCGATATATATTGAGTTCTTTAACCACATGGACCGGCAGGCGAATAGTACGGGTTTGATTCATTAATGCGCGCTCGATAGTTTGCCTAATCCACCAAGTAGCATAGGTGGAAAATCGAAACCCTCGGGTTGGGTCAAATTTTTCCACAGCACGCATAAGACCAAAATTCCCCTCTTCAATTAAATCGAGAAAATCGAGCCCCCTATTGAGATAACAGCGGGCTATTTTGACGACTAAGCGTAGGTTACTTTCTATCATCCTATGCCGAGCGGACTCATCCCCCTGCTGAAGCTTGGTGGCAAAAAACACCTCTTCTGCAGCAGATAACAGGGGCGATCGACCAATCTCTTTTAAATAGAGACTAGTGGCATCTACCGTGTAGGTTTTTGAATGAGTATTAGACTTTTGACCAACTTCAGACAGTTTTTCCATAACTTGCAACTCCTTTGCAATTCAATAACTCCATAGGCGAACTAACCTTCGCCAAACTTCCCTATTTTTTAGCCCCTAATTAGGATTTTAAAACAGCTATAACGGCAATTAAAAATGGCAATAAATCATTTTATATAAGCCACAGGATTAACAGGTTTACCGTCTTTGCGTATTTCAAAATAGAGCCGTCCACTGGTTCCTAATTTTGAGATAATCTTACTACCATCGACTACCTGACCTTCACTAACCAACAGTTTCTGGTTGTGACCATAGGCACTTAATAAATAGTCCGAATGCTTGATAATAACCAGTTTGCCATAATCACGCAAACCGTCTCCAGCATATACCACCACACCATGAGCCGCTGGTTTCACTGGAGCCCCCGAATCTGCTTGGATCACAATGCCTTTTTGTAAATTATTGGGATTGTAACTTTTAATTATTTTTCCCTTGATAGGTTTTTTCCAATGCAGTTTTTTCCCACTTAACTTCGTTACTGACTGATTAACAGTCGGCTTTTTAACCGGTGTAACTGTTCTATCAATGACTTTTGACGCAACTTTTTTGACCTTGGATACCGCAGATGTTGTTGATATTTTAGGTTTTACGCTTCTATCTAAATTAAGTACCTGGCCCTTACGAACTCCGTAGGGCTTAGTTAAGCCATTAATTCTGGCCAACTCACTGGCATTAAAATCATACCGCCAAGCAATTGAGTACAGTGTCTCACCTTCTTCGACCAAATGGGTTTTGATTATCCGGCTTGGCGGCTGATCAAGATCAACGATAGGCGCATTATAGGGGGTACAGCCTTGACTCAAAAAAGAAACTAACAAAATTAATAATGGCAATGTAAGTCGCAACATCAGGGCACCTAAGTCTCTTTATTTTTTAATTTAACACCGATCATTTCTATTGTAAGCACAATAAAAAGACCCGACAAACAAAGTATCACACAGGCAAGTGTATAGGGGTCCTGCCCTACAATATCTTGGTAGGACTGAGGTGAGAGATTAGTTGACCCAGTGACTTGCAAGCTCCCCGTTGCACTTACTACAGAAGATGTCACCTGCTTCCATGGCCATAAAATTGACAGACTGCCTATTAAGAAGCCACACATAGTAGCAATCACTGCATTTTTGTAATGGTCTAGCAACCAGGATAAGAGCCGACTAAATAACATTAGACCTATAACACCCCCAGCGGCAAATGTAAGTAAAAAGTCTAACTCAACATTAACCAGTGCATTAATAAATACCGGATATAGGCCCAATAGAACTAAAATAAATGAGCCTGATATTCCCGGCAATATCATGGCGCAAAGTGCAATACTACCGGCTAAAAACAGACTGAGGTAAGTACCTTCAACAGATACAGCTGAGGAAATAGAAAGGTTATAGGCAACCACTATACCAACGCCCAATAGGACAAACTCAACGAGTTTTTGTGGCCGATGCTGGCGCAATAGGTAGATCACTGATGCGATAATTAAACCAATAAAGAATGACCACAGCTGCAGTGGAAATACCTCTAAAAAAAATCGCATCAAACCTGCTAAGGTAAATAAACTAAATAAAATCCCAGACAGTAAAATCAATAAGAACTCGCCATTGATATGATGCCACGCAGCGACAAAACCCTGATTTTTGAGGGTCTTTAGAGCATCTAGGTTAAATGATTTAATTGAATGTATTAACTCTTCATAAATCCCAGTAACAAAGGCAATTGTGCCTGCAGAAATACCTGGCACCAGATCTACCGCGCCCATGGCAACGCCGCGAAGAAATAGGAGTAGTCTGTGCTGTATGCCCTTCATATATTCAGTAACCAATTACCTATATTTTAATGACTAACACCGGTTAATAAGGGAACAAATTTCACCTTCTCAACGATATCTTCATCATACTCATTAGAGTGTCCAACACGCTTTATAACACTTAAACTTTGTGAAACCCCATTGCCGACAGGTATTACCAAAATACCATTGGGAGCTAACTGTCTAAGCAGCTGCTCAGGGATTGCTTGAGGCGCTGCCGTGGAAATTATTCCATCAAAGGGCGCATTATTATTCCAACCAAAACTGCCATCCGACAAAGAGGTGTAAATATTATTTAAACCAAAGGTTTGAAAACGCTCCTGCGCTTTTTTAAGCAGTGGCTCTATCCGCTCTACCGAAAAAACAGTATCGACTAATTGAGATAAAATGGTCGACTGATAACCTGAACCTGTGCCTATTTCTAACACCCGACGCAATGGACCTGCACTGAGTAATATTTCGGTCATTCTTGCGACTATGTAGGGCTGTGAGAGCGTTTGCGAGAATCCAATAGGTAAAGCGGTATCCTCGTAGGCACGATGAGCTAGGGCCTCATCAATAAACAAATGCCTAGGGGTCAATCGGATAACATCCAATACTTTTTGGTTGCTAATCCCCTGTTCTTTCAAGCGTTTGATTAAACGCTCCCTTGTACGCTGAGATGTCATACCTATCCCAGCAAAATCCATCGAATTCACCCACTGCTCCTAACAAAATAACTGTGTAAAACTATCGACTTAAACTATTGCATTAATATATCACAGGCCTGTGATTTCAGGGCGAAATAATTCGGCAATCTCGCGCAATACTGCGGTGGCATAGCTACCATTGGGCAATTCAAAATTAAATTCAAATTGATCATCAGCTAGTGACTTATAGCAAAAATTATTTGGCCGCAATATAAAGGGTCGACGCTGTTGTTTTAGCCCGGCATGCTCTAGGGCATGACACCAACTGAACCAACCGCTCAGAAGCTCTTGCTCTTGCTGACTAAAATTTGCATCGGTGGCAGACCTTCCCCTACCCCAGAGCGCACCGGTATCTGCAAAATCAAGCTTACCAAGACTTAGATAGCGGTCTAAAAGAAGATTGAATAGCCAGGATCGAGCAGCGGATAAATAAATGCCAGTGCCATGGCGATTACCTTTAAGCTTACCCTGCTCAATTAACTCATTGGCTTTTACAAGATTATTAGCGTTCCAACCAAATCGTTGCTCAGCGAAATAATTGGGAACACCAGATTTCTCAATAAGCGCGCATCTCCTAGAGAGATCATCGGGCTGAATAGAGCAATCGCGCAGCACAATGGAAAACCTATTGCCCGCATGCATTCCTCTTCTTAATTTCTTGTTGTGACGGGCACTAGAAAGAATCTGAAAATCGCTATGAGTTAATTGATCAGGTTCTATATTGCGACCGGGAAGATGAAGACTAAACCACTGAGTAGTAACTGCGAAGCGGTCTTTCATGCCGCAAAAACCCACATCCCTTCGATCTATACCTGCCAATTCCGCCAGAAGGCCTGCTACCCACTTGGTATTTTGGTCACGCTTTTTGATATGCAGTAATAAATGCTCACCCTCATTTGCCGGTTCAAAATCGATAATTTCATCAACGATAAAATCTTCGGGGGAATTGCGAAAACTAGCTGTTGCAAGTGATTCGCCATGCATTTTTTTTAATGTTTCGAAGCTATAACTAGTTGCGCTGATAGGTCTAAACCTCTTTGGCGGCTAGCAAGACCACCGCATAGCAGGCTATGCCCTCACCGCGACCGGTAAAGCCCAGTTTCTCAGTGGTCGTTGCTTTGATATTTAACTGATTGGCGGAACAGCGTAAATCCTGAGCTAAATTATCCAGCATTGATTGCAAATGGGGTGCCATTTTTGGTGCCTCAGCGACCAACGTAATATCTGCATTACCCAACTGATACCCCTGCTCGACTATCAATTGGTTAACCTGAACCAAAAGGTCACGACTACTACAACCTCTATACTTTTCATCCGTATCTGGAAAATGCTGACCTATATCTCCCAACGCTAGTGCGCCAAGAATGGCATCGATAAGTGCATGAATTAAAACGTCACCATCTGAGTGTGCTACTAATGAATGTTTGTAGGGAATCTCTACTCCACCAATAGTGATGCTATTGCCTTCTCCAAAAGCATGCACATCATAGCCATGTCCAATACGCATTATTGAGTCTCCTGACCTGTCATAATTGCTGTCGCTATAGCTAAGTCTTCTTCACGAGTTATTTTTAGATTATCTCTTCGCCCCTCTACAGCAAGCACCTTATATCCGGCAGACTCGATAGCAAATGCCTCATCTGTAGGAATAATGTTCTGCTGCAGACAGTCGCAGATTGTCTGTTTTAAAAGACCATATCTAAACATCTGTGGCGTTTGCGCTAGTCTATGCTCAGTGCGATCAATGGTGGCGGTAATATGATTATCCGCAGCCACTTTTTTCAGTGTTTCATCAACCCTAGCCACTAAAATACCACCCACTGGATGATCTTTTACTGCTGAAATTAACTGATTAATATCCTCAGCGGTAATACAGGGACGAGCAATATCATGCACCAGTACCCAGTCATCTTCTGCAGCTGATGCACTAATAGACATCAAGCCATTAAGGACTGAGTTGGCTCGTTGCTCGCCACCTTTTACTTGCTTTATCTTAGCCTGACTTAGGCATGCTACCTGTGACCACCAACTGCAGTCGATATCACTGGGGACTATTATTTGCTCTAATTGAGGAACTGCCAAAAGTCGGCTTAGACTGTGCTCGGCGACAAGTTTGCCATTAAGTTCGAAAAATTGTTTTGGTTTTGTTTGAGAAAAACGCTTGCCCTGTCCTGCGGCAGGAACAATGGCCCATATTTTAGGCATATTAGTGACCATCGGATTAAGGCTCAGCTCTGTCAGTTGTAGACTGTTTCTTTTTGTCGATCACTAAATAAAAGACCTCGCCATCTTTTATCATGCCAAGGTCTTTACGCGCTTTTTCTTCGAGAGAGTCGAGATTGGTTTTAAGGCTTTCTACTTCTTGGGCAATTAACTGGTTGCGCAGCTTATGCTCTTGGTTGATCTGCTGTTGCGCTTCCCACTGCCGGTCCAAGGCAATTTTATTTGAGATGCTACCCTCGCCGAACCACAAACGAATCTGTAGAAGCACGAGAATAGCAACCAAAACAACCATTAACCATCGCATAATGCAGTCAATCTAACCATATATGTAAAGCTATTGCTAACCAACAGGAATCACTTAAATTCAGCGATTCCTTTGTATGGCGCTTTAGTATTACCAAGTTCTGCCTCAATTCTTAAAAGGCGATTATATTTAGCGACACGATCAGAGCGACACAATGAACCGGTTTTAATCTGACCAGCAGCTGTTGCTACTGCCAAATCAGCAATGGTTGTGTCTTCTGTTTCACCTGATCGGTGAGAAATAACAACAGTGTAGCCTGCCTCTTTAGCCATGTTGATCGCAGCTAAGGTTTCAGAGAGTGTACCGATTTGATTAAATTTAATTAGAATTGAGTTACCAACACCCATCTCAATTCCACGACTAAGAATACTCGTATTGGTAACAAATAAATCATCACCCACTAGCTGAATTTTGTCGCCTAAAATCTCTGTTTGATATTTCCAACCATCCCAATCTGATTCATCTAAACCATCTTCAATTGAAATAATTGGGTACTGCTGGCAAAGCTCTGCCAAAAAGTCACTAAAGCCTTCTGAGTTATATACCTTGCCTTCACCAGATAAGTTGTACTGTCCGTCTTTATAGAATTCAGAGGCAGCACAATCAAGCGCCAAAGTAACATCTTCGCCCAACTTATAACCAGCCGCTTCAGTCGCTTCTTTAATCACTGCCAATGCTTCTGCATTAGAGGATAGGTTTGGTGCAAAGCCACCCTCATCACCAACAGCCGTATTCAACCCCTTAGCGCCAAGTACCTTTTTCAGCGCATGAAAGATTTCTGCGCCCACTTGAAGTGCCTCAGAAAAGCTTTTAGCTGAAACTGGCTGAACCATAAATTCTTGAATATCAACGTTGTTATCTGCGTGCTCACCACCATTAAGGATATTCATCATAGGCACTGGCATGCTGTATTCTTTGGTGCCATTTACCTCAGCAATATGTGCGTAAAGAGGGATTCCCTTAGCCTGAGCGGCTGCTTTTGAGGCAGCCAGCGAAACAGCCAAAGTAGCATTAGCTCCTAAGACTGACTTATTTTCTGTGCCGTCAGCATCAATCATTTTTTGATCTAACAACTGCTGATCGGTGACATCGTCTCCAACCAATAGATCTTTGATAGTGGTGTTAATATTATTAACAGCCTTTAAAACACCCTTACCTAGGTAGCGAGTTTTGTCGCCATCTCGAAGTTCAAGAGCCTCTCTTGAGCCAGTTGATGCACCGGATGGTGCACAGGCAGTTCCTACAATTCCATTAGCCAAAATAACGTCAGCTTGTACTGTTGGATTACCTCGCGAGTCCAAAATCTCATAGGCTCG
>CALKMW010000041.1 GCA_938092205.1 uncultured Pseudomonadales bacterium | reverse complement strand
TCTTTCAATTAGCCCTGGATATGAGACTGTTTCACTATATCCCAAACGAAGCTGCGTAATTTCATTTGCATAAACAGTTACATTTAATGCAGGATAATAATTGGATTTTAATAATGGCGTTCCAGATACCTCATTTGACTGAGAAGACTTAGGATATGTCAAGATTTGATCAAATTCTTCATGCCTCCAACCAGCCTCAATAACAGCAGTATCAGATATCTCAGCATTAATCGTTAAGTATTTTGAATTGATGTTTTCATCCGAAAAATACGTATCAGTAGTATCAGTTTTACCTGTCATACTAAAAATATCGTTGTACATATTTTCTCGAGAAATAATATTGTCTAAACCTGAATTAAGTCCAACGGCATTGGTTAAGTCAGAAAGAAGATCGTCAATTATTATATTATCGTTGGCATCCATATAATCTTCGTCATAGAAACCATTAGCAACATCAAGAGATACCCCACTTGTAAACAGATCTTGATAGCTAGGCGGTAAAAAACCGAACCTATATAGGTAAAGCGAACGACTCTTATCAGAGTTCAACATCCCTAGCTTAAGAGTAAGATAATTTTCCCCAAACTCCCTGCTTAGCTTTAGATCGATACCACTATCCGTACTTTTTTCATCGAGATCTGACCATCTTTGCTCAACAGAACCAGGAATAAGTTGGAAATCGCCACCACCATAACTCTCAGATTCATATTTCTTTCTTCCTGGCTCATCTCGGGCAGTTTCAGATTCACCCACACGCCAATCTAGCTCTGCAGTAAACTCAGATGTATCAAAAAGATATGACCCATTTAGACTATTGGTAACAAGCTGGCGTTCAACATATTCAATGATTGCATTGTTAAAAAATTTAACGTCGTCAAGGTAGATTGAATGCCTAATTAAATCATCCGTTGATCTAAGTAAAGTTGATTTGAAAATGGTTTCACCATAATCATTCTCATAACCAATTGCACCGTATAGATTAAATGCAATATTGCCCTTAGTTCTTTCATAGACCCCTTGAGTTCCAGCGGGATCTGTTAAATTTGCATTACCTCTATTTGATGTGCCTTTTTCATAAGAACCCGCAAAGTAGTAGCCCAGGTCCCCTGCCTCAAAATTTAATCTATCCCCTATACTTGCACTAAATCCCTCTTTTAATGATTTATCAACATGGGAAATTGAATAGTCATGGTCAAAAGAGAGAGTAAACATTTTTCGTTCTAGATCTGTTGCACAAAATCCAGAAGAGGCAAAACATCTTTCCTTGCCACCAATAATGGTGTAGGAGTCAAGACTTTTTCCACCATCAGTTATATCAGGTACGCCACCTGTTAGTTCAAGTGCTCCAGCTGGCAAACTACGCTTTCCATCATCATAGCCCTTCCAGTCATGTGAGGAGCCAGGATATGATTGGGCCATACCATTAAGGGAGTTTGTTCCAATCGAAACACTAAATGAGCTAACTTTTTCGTCTGGCATCCCTTTTGTATGAACTGATAAAGATCCACCTGTAGTTGTTGCTGGCTGGTCAGGACTGAATGATTTTTGAACTTCGATTTTTTCAACAATATTTGAGGGAAATAGATCAAGCTGAACATCGCGTCTCATTGGATCTGTGCTTGGCATCAATATTTCATTAAAAGTAGTTGCTATATATCTTCCATCAAGCCCACGCACATTAGCGTACTTGCCTTCATTTATACTCAAACCCACCATTCTTTTAATTGCATCAGCGACGTCACTGTCACCGTATCTTGATAGCTGCTCAGAATCTATAGCAGTTTTAACCGTAGTTGCATAACGCTCAATATTTTCAGCGCCATCGGTCGGGTTGAAAACACCAAGAGTGACAACTTCCTCAAAACTTTTTACCTGATTGCTATCACTATCCCCATCTAATTCTTTGACCAACTTAAATCCAGCATATGAACCTAAGCCCGACATCACACGAATATCGTTTATCATAGATGATGAGTAGCCATCTAAAGAAACACTTACGCTATATAGACCTCGAGGTAGTTCGAGCGAATAAATACCTTCCTTATTTGTGCTTATAACCCCGAAATCAACAATATTAACCTCAACATTAGCAATTGGAACGCCGGATGGTGAAGTCACAATCCCAGCCAAAAAACCTTTTGATGTTGAGCCTGGCTCAAAAACCTGAGCTGTTACAACGGGTACTTCACTATAGTCTCTGTTATAAACTATTGAAATTTCGACCTCATCATCACCAGATAAAGAAAAATTAACCGGTATCGCCGTTTCGTCATCTATTAAATATAACTTGTGCTCCCCTTCACCAATTTCAGCTTCAACGATACCATTTCCGTCTGTAACTCCTATAATCACTCCGTCTACAGCGACTTTAATATGGCGCAGTGGTGCATTCTCTAGAAATGCCTGCACAAAGATATTTTTAGCTAAAACTTCAGGGGCTAACAAAGAAAGTAACAGCGTTAGAACCGCAAACCATTTTTTGGTCATTTTCACTCCAGTCAATATGCATGACATAAAAATATAGGAGCCCGTCTGGCTCCTACTTATCAAGCAAATTAACAATCAAAAATGACACCGATGTGTATTTTTTGTTGCAGAAAAATTATGTAAGTATGACGGAAATATGGTCGGAGTAGCAAAGTCTTTGAAGGCAAGCTACTCAGTAAAATTGACGGTATAAAAAAACGGAGGTCTAAGCCTCCGTTTTGATAGCACTATAAAATCATCAGTTATTGATGCCTTATATCTTTACCTTTAACAACATAGACAATTTGTTCGCACAGGTTTTTGGCATGATCGCCAATACGTTCCAGAGATCGAACAACCCATAGAACATTAATTGCGCGGCTAATGCTTCTTGGGTCTTCCATCATATAGGTAACCAACTCACGCAATGCACTTTTGTAGTCCAGATCAACCTGAGCATCTTCCTCTAGGGTTTTCATTGCAGCTTCTACATCAAATCTCGCAAAGGCATCTAGCGCATTAGCCAGCATACCAGACACTGAATCGCCCAAATGGCGAACTTCTTTATAGCCCTGTGATAAGCCATCCTGCTCTGACAGAATCACTGCATGGTTGGCAATTTTTCTTGCTTCATCACCAATGCGTTCGAGATCATTAATAGCTTTAGTGACCATCATCACAAAACGCAGATCACTAGCGGCAGGCTGACGGCGAGCAATAATCAAAATACAGGCTTCATCAATATCCACCTCCATTTCATCGACCAAGCGTTCTTCTCGAATAACTTCTTCGGCCAGATTGCTATCGGCTTTAATCACTGCCTGTATGGAATCTTTTAGCTGCTGTTCTACCTTGCCACCCATTTCCATTAGCTGAGTGCGAATTTCTTCAAGCTCCTCATCAAACTGAGTCATAATATGGTTTTCAAATGACATTTTTGGCATATTTATCTTCCTTTATACTGCAAATCTAAAATCGTATGGGATTACCCAAATCGCCCAGTAATATAGGCCTCTGTTAGCTGGTGCTCTGGCATAGTAAATACTTGCTCAGTGGGATTAACTTCAATCAGTTTGCCAAGATGGAAGTAAGCTGTTCTATTTGAAACCCGAGCTGCCTGTTGCATGCTGTGGGTTACTATCGCAATGGTGAAGTTTTGACTAAGCTCCTCAATTAGCTCCTCAATTCGCGCGGTGGCGATGGGATCAAGTGCAGAACAGGGTTCATCCATCAAAATAACTTCAGGGCTTACTGCTATAGCTCTGGCAATACAGAGTCGCTGCTGCTGACCGCCAGAAAGGCCTGTTCCCGGCTGGTGAAGTCGATCTTTAACCTCTTCCCAAAGACCTGCTTTCCTTAAACTATCCTCAACTATCTCGTCTAAGTCAACCCGCGAGTCGGCAAGACCGTGAATTTTTGGACCATAGGCAATATTTTCAAAAATTGATTTTGGAAATGGATTGGGCTTTTGAAACACCATCCCCACCCTAGCTCGCAACTCAACAACATCCAAGTTTTGCTGATAAATGTTGTCACCGTCCAGCAGTACTTCACCCTTTACTTGGCAGCCATCAACCGTATCGTTCATACGGTTTAAAGACCTTAAAAATGTTGACTTGCCACAACCCGAAGGACCGATCATGGCAATCACTTCATTTTTTGCGATATCCACACTGACATCGTAAATAGCCTGTTTATCACCATAGAACACATTGACATCGCGCATGCTCATTTTTGGATTTTCACAAAAAGCTTTGCCCACCGTGGCCTGAGCCTGATCAACCTCCAAATTTTGTTTGGCACTGGATTTTGAATCTATTGCAGTCTTTGTTGCGGCTGTAGTTTCTTTCATAATCACTCTCTTTTACCAACGGCGTTCTAAACGTTTTCTCAACCATACGGCTGTAATATTCATAATTAACAAAAATGATAGCAGCACCATAATGGCAGCTGATGTCTTTTCAATAAAGGCTCTTTCAGGGCTATCTGCCCACAGAAAGATTTGCACTGGCAATACTGTAGCAGGATCAGAAAAGCCCTGCGGGATATCGACAATAAATGCCACCATACCAATCATCAACAGTGGCGCTGTCTCGCCCAATGCCTGCGCCATACCAATAATTGCGCCAGTGAGCATACCCGGTAGAGCCAGTGGCAGTACATGGTGAAGCACAACTTGATACTTCGATGCACCCATACCTAGGGCTGCCTCGCGAATAGATGGCGGTACAGATTTAATTGCCGCGCGACTGGTAATAATAATCGTCGGCAATGTCATTAATGTGAGTACCAAGCCCCCCACAATAGGCACAGATCTCGGGACATGGAAAAAATTAATAAATACTGCAAGACCTAAGAGGCCAAAAATAATTGATGGCACAGCAGCAAGGTTATTGATATTAACCTCAATAAAATCGGTGAACTTATTTTTTGGGGCAAACTCTTCAAGATAGATTGCCGCAGCAACACCAATAGGGAAAGACAACATCAAGGTCAAAAGCAAGGTTAATAGCGAGCCCATAACCGCTCCATAAATACCCGCCTGCTCTGGTTCTCTTGAATCCCCTCGAGTCAATAGATTGGTGTTTAACTGCAGTCGTATCTGCCCCTCTTGATGCAGTTGATCAATCCACTGTATCTGTTTCTTGGTCATTCGAGCTGCATAGGCTTCACCGTCAAGCCACGATTTGTAATAGGTATCAATATCATCGTCAGCAAGCAGCCAAATGGTCTCAGTTTGACCCAATAGAAGCGGGTTAGCTGCTAAGTGCTCTTTGAGGTCGAAGCCTGTGCCATTACTCAGTAATTTATATAACTGGCGTTTATCCCGACGGCCAGATACCTCGGTAAACTTTGCTCGCAGCGCAGATTTTGGCAGTGCATCCCAATTTGCTTGCATAAGCTGAGACTTATCCACAAGGCTAGTAATACCCAACAAATCAGCATCGTAATGGATGTCAAGTTCTATATAGGTTGCTTTAAAAGCACCGTGACCCTTGCTGATAATATCGACAAAAAGTGCTAGAACAGCTGCAAGCCCGAGAATAATAGCCACCCGACCATACCAGCGAAAACGGCTTTCTGAGCGGCTTCGACGTTTTAGCGAACTTTTAATTTTTTGTAAGTTATCCATGGAATTACTCATATTGCTCCCGATATTTTTTAACAATATGCAGTGCAAATATATTTAACAGCAA
>CALKMW010000040.1 GCA_938092205.1 uncultured Pseudomonadales bacterium | reverse complement strand
ATACGCGACCTCGCAGTAACGCCCAAGTAGCTCAGTTGGTAGAGCAGTGGATTGAAAATCCTCGTGTCGGTGGTTCGATTCCGCCCTTGGGCACCATATCTTAAAGTTTCCAAAAGTAACCCTTTGATGTTCCAGCAGTTTTCTTAAACATGATTGCTGGGGGGACAGTATGGGGGACAAAAATTGCCCTTCTTATCTCTATCTTAAAGGTAAAACGTTTTACTTTAATCGACATGTGCCTTTGGATCTTAAAGGCCACTATAAAACCAGACAAATTCGCCTGTGTTTAAAGACAGCTTCACCCTTTGAAGCAGCCAAAGCAGCCCGATCAATTGCTCATTGTTCAAATTGAATGAGTACATAACCAAAAATTAAAAGTTAGAACCATCAATTTTTTTAGTGTGTAGGTTTCCGTTTAATACTTGGTAAAGTCGCAAGGTATGGCCATTTAATGCATTACCACTATTAAAAAAATGCAAGCCAGTCATTGACTCTTCATACTGTGTATTTGGGCCAAAGTGCAACTCATTTCCATACCAATAATCACCAGAAGCATACTTTAGTCCAAAATAGCCAGCAGGAGCTTTGCCATCAAATTTTTCTCCATTTTTAATTAGTATGGTCATTACATCAGTGCCATTTTTTCTATCAACTAACTTAACGAAGTAACTTTTTTCACCTGAGGTTTCAATCTTAAAAGGAAATCGAGCACTCCATCTTCCTTTGTGATAAATATGTTTTGTAACTATCTCTAATGGCTGGGGGTAATCTTCAATATAAATGTGGGGTGGAATTATCAGGTCTTTTAGAAGAGACTTTGTAGACAACACTTGGGGATATTTAATACCCTTTTTATCCGCATACTGTGTAAGAGCATTTTGAGTTTCTTTACCCCAGAATGAATCAATCTCTCCCTTGTAATAACCTTTACTTAATAAGGCATATTGAATCTTTTTTTTCTCTTCTTTAGGCAACTTGTTGAATTGAGTTTGAAGATTTTCAATATCATCAGGAACACCGTTATCATCATCATCTGTATCTAAATTGTTACCTATACCATCCGAATCAGTATCTATCCACTCAGATGCATCGAAGGGGAAAGCATCATAGACATCTGCAACTTTATCATTATCATCATCTAAATCTTTATTATCACCAATACCATCACCATCATTGTCATAGCATTCGCTTGGATCATAAGGAAATAAATCACTATTATTTGGGCAACCATCAGCATCATGATCAGCACGATCTTCCCTTTGAAAATTATGCTCAATAATTTCTATTTTACTATGAGCATCTTTTTCTAAATTACGCTCAATATTATCTATATCTATTAAACTTAAAAATAAGAGAAGCAATAACGATGGCAAAACAAGATAACTGAGCCTAAACGAGTTTTTCTTAGTTTTTTTGTGATCCTTATTTTTTTTGCCACTTAATTTTTTTAAATATTCCAACAAAATTATCTTGTGATCTTCGTAGACAATCGATTCTGGGGATTCATAATTCAATCCAGCTTTATTAGCATGCTCTTTAAGCATATGTAGTGGAGCACCCACTTGATAAGCAAACTCTTTTAGAGTTAGATTTTTTTTTGAGTTCCTGTACTTGTCTCTAACTGCTTTGATCAATACACCAAGTAAAATGGTTCTATTATCCTTATCGTCTTCCAGAATAACTTCAACCTTATCAGTAAGCTCCTTTTGATGATGCATTATAATTAATCTTGAAAGTGGAACTAGACCAAAAAGTTTGCCAGCAATCTTATATTTAAATAATTTTTTACTCATAAAAACATCCATTATCAGTTTTTTATAATTATCTCAAATTAAATAAATGTAGAGAGACAATAGAATGTGCATTGCTTGTGAATATATACATAATAATGTAACTTATAGTTAATTGAATAATTTTTTTAGCTAAAACTTGATAGGGGTATACATGGATATTGCAAATAGTTTTATCAATTTATTTAATGAATATGGAACTACATTAGTATCATCTATATTATTGATATTGATTGCCAAAAAAGCACTACATATTGTTCCTCAATCTGAAGAGTACATAGTTGAAAGGCTAGGAAAGTATTCCAAAACATTTAAAAGTGGAATAAATATATTAATTCCATTCCTTGAAAGTGTTAGGCACAAAATTTCTATTCTTGAAAGAAGGCTTGACGAGTTCAGTATCTCAGTCATAACTAGAGATAATGTTGAAATTAAGCTAGTAACAACAGTATTTTTTAGAATAAATGACTCTGCAAAATCTGTTTACAGAATTAGAGACGTAGATGGTGCTATTCAAACCGCAGCTGAATCGATAATCAGAAGTGCAGCCGGCAAGTTAGAACTTGATGATATTCAATCAGCCAGAGAAAAAATGAGTATAGAGATACTTGATAACTTGCGAGAAGCATCTAACGTCTGGGGTGTAGAAATCACTAGAACTGAAATTACCGATGTCATTGTAGATGAGGCAACTAAACAGTCTCAACGGCAACAATTAAATGCAGAACGTGAACGTAGAGCTGCAGTTGCAAAAGCTGAAGGAGAAAAGCGCTCAGTGGAACTAGCTGCAGATGCCAAATTATATGAAGCCACGAAAACAGCAGAAGCAGTTAAAGTTTCAGCAGATGCTGACGCTTACTCTATAACGGTTGAAGCAGAGGCAACAGCTAAGCAAACAACCTTGATTGCAAATGCTATTAATAATGAAGGTGAATCAGCGATACAGTTCGAAGTATTAAAACAACAAGTTGAGGCTCTCTCTAAAATTAGCAATTCAGGAAATACAAAAACTGTTATCATCCCGACTGACGTTACAAAAGTGCTGGGATCTCTTGAACTTATTTCGGATGCATTAAAAAAATGACTAATTATTTCATCAGTGGGGAAGGCTGGCTTCTTCTTGGGCTCGTTCTTTTAGGGCTCGAAATTCTCACACCAGGATATATCTTTTTGGCGTTTGGGATTGGGTCACTTTTGACATATATACTCTTAGAATTTGGTATTACATTAACAATGACTTCAAATAGTTTTGTTGATAGTATTCTGTTAAATTGTTTAATGTCTATTATTGCACTAATTATTTTAAAAATACTCTTCAATAGAAGGAGCCATGAGGACATAAATGATTATTAAGTGATTCTTGTGAATTTGTTTAATACAAATCTATGGGGAGAGGTTAAAGTAGCTTATACGCTGCTGTATAGGGTTCTTTTGGTGCCTTAAGTGAGAATATTGACTGCCCTTGGGCACCATCTGTTTAAAAGCCTCGATTATTCGGGGCTTTTTTGTATCTGAAAAATTTTAGGCAAAAAAAATGGCCCCAAAGGGCCATTTTTTTTGGTATGGATCTATTGAGGTATAAATTTAGTGATGTAATCCTCAATTTCTTGTGCTGAGGACCTTTCTGCACCGTATGAGATTACACCAGCAACAAGCGGATCACCGGTTAGGCCAAATAGGTATCTCAAAAGTATTAGGCCATCGGTTAGTGCATCTACCTGACCATCTTTATCGATATCGGCAATAATTAACGCTTTGATAACCTCATCCTGTACCTGACTTGATGAGAATGGTGAGTCTGGCGCTACTGCACCTGCGGTCATGGTCTCGCCTGTTAAACCAAAGGTATATCTTAGAAGGATTAAACCGTCAGTTAGGGCATCAACTTGACCATTGCCATCAAAATCCCAGGTTGCGGCGAGTACATCCATATCATAATTAATGGCTTCAAAGTCATAGCCCGACGAAACACTGATTCCCGAGAAGCTAATTCTAGTACTTCCTAGGGTATCGGTTTCGGCAATCTCTAGAACATTAAATTTAACCGATAATAATGTAGCTGGAAGATCAACTTGAGGCCAGTTGCCATTCACCGATGCCCAGGCTAGGGTTAAATATTTGTCGGTTGCTGAATTATTATCGTAGTCTTGATCATCTTCAAATGGACCCTCATTGACCACAATATCATTATCAATATTAATTATATTCTGGTTAAAGCTTAGGAACGCACTGTTATAGTGAATACGAAAACCTAAACCCGGCAACATATTATTATTGTCACTGGTGCTATAGGCAATATCCACCAATGTTGTGGAACCTATAACGGCTATTGGCTCATCAACCACTGAAATAGTTTGTGTGTGACGACCAATGGTTGGATCTGTTGGATCTCTATCTTCCGCATCGGGAACACCGTCATTATCGTCATCATCATCGGCGTTGTTACCAATACCATCTAAATCTGTATCTTCCCATTCTGTTGGGTCAAATGGGAATGCATCTTCATCATCATTACGCGGGTCATTATCATCATTGGGGTCGGCGTTATCACCTATGCCATCACCGTCGTTGTCATAGCATTCAGTCGGGTCATAAGGGAATAGATCTTCTGAGTCTGGGCAACCGTCACCATCAGAGTCGTTGGTAATATCAAGCACATAATTTTGTGCAATAAACTGATAACCTGCGGCATTACTGGTGGTGGTAAAGTTTATCGGTGTTTGGTCATTTTCAAGTACAGCAGTGTTAGGTGTTTGCACTGTGTATTTTATTGAAACCAATGTGGCTGGAAGCACCCCTGGCCAGCCGGCAAATAATGATGCCCAGTTGGCTATAAAGAAAGCATCGGTCTCATCATTATTGTCATAATCGTTGATATCACTGATGGGATCCAGATCTGGCGAACTAATACTATCTTGATTAAAGAAATCAAAAAACTCGGTGATGGTTATCTTCGAGCTATCATAGTGAACGCGTAAGCCTAAGCCTGTTGTACTGGAGTTAGTGGCATCGTAGGCAATCGTTAATTGGTTACCAGCACCATAGGCAGCTACTGGCTCTCCTGAGACATAAACAATTTGCTCATTGGCATTGGCAGTTGAAGCAATAATTAATGACAAGCTGACTAACATCAGAGCCAATGTCGCTTTGAATGATCTAATAGCTTTGTTGGTAAATTTAGATATTAATGAATTTATATTTTTCATGATTAGTTTCAACCTTAGTTATTCTTATTAAGTTACCGGCATTACCCAACTTTTTTACATATTAACTTACTAGTCGCCTTAATACCAACAGGCATAGACGATCCTATTAATCGCAAAATTAATCGTTAGTGTTTACATAGATTTTAGCTAGAGCCCCGAAATAGAAGCCCTAGCTAATTTCACTCTATTACGGCATAAACTGCTGTATATGTGCCTCGATATCATGAATTATTAGGCGCTGAGCATTTGGAGAAATTGCTTGAATGGTTAACGGCTCACCTCTTAAACCAAATAGATAGCGCATTAATATCAGGCCATCGGTTAGTGCATCTACAGTACCGTTATTATCAATATCAAGGAATTGTTCTGAACGCTCCAGATTGTATTGAATCTGTTGTGCGGTTAAGTTGGAGCCAGAAGCAACCACTGCATCATCTGCTAATTTGTCCCCGCGAAGCCCAAATGCATAACGGAGTAATAACAAACCATCAGTTAGTGCATCAGCATTACCGTCTTCATCAAAGTCCCAACTACCCACTAAAATTGGCAAGTCATAAGATGCAGGGGAAAACATATAGCCAGCTGCATTACTTATTGAAGAAAAACCAATTGGCGTAGATTCACCGGTTACTGGATCAGCAACATCGAACGATAGCGTTAGAAGCTCCACTGGAAGCTCCCCAGGCCAACTAGCAAAAATTGATGCCCACGCACCTGAAACATACTTATCCGTTGCTGGGTTAGCATCAAGGTCTTCATCATCGTTAAATGGACCATCTGATGAGATGTTATCGGCAGTAAGAACATCTGCAAAACCAGTGAACGTTAGAGACGAGCTATCATAGTGAACACTAACACCAAGACCAGACAGGGTAGCGTCATTATTTGAAGTATCGTACTCAATCACAAGATCCACAGAACCACCTATTGAGGCTGATGGATCGCCCTTAACTCTAATTAACTGCTGAGGCATTTCACCAACAGATGGATCCAAAGGATCGCCATCGACGGTATCAGTAACGCCGTCACCATCATCATCAGTATCAGCATTGTTACCAATGCCGTCATTATCGGTATCTAATGACTCAGAGGGGTCATTTGGGAAAGCATCTTCAGTATCAATAACACCATCATTGTCTGAATCCAAAATTGATTCTGAAATTAATGTGACATGCTTAACCATAACATCTGTATCTTTGGTATCCAGATACATCAATAATGAGTTAAATTCTTGCGCACCCTGCGCTGGCAAAGCAACTGTATAGGTGGTTTCTGTCGAGCCAGAAACCTCAACCACGTCAGCACTTACCACCACATCATTATTGGGATGCGGCTCACTTTCAAGCACAAAACGCACATCAGCACTACCCCCTGAGGGAACAGAAGCCGTAAACAGGATCAGAGAATCATTAGTTACTGTAATTGGATAAAGAGCTTGATTGCCATTAGCATAACCAGCCCAACTCTGAGATTCTGCTGGATTGGTATAGACATGAGTAGAATCATCCTTTACTGC
This sequence comes from uncultured Pseudomonadales bacterium, assembly GCA_938092205.1. Taxonomy (GTDB): domain Bacteria; phylum Pseudomonadota; class Gammaproteobacteria; order Pseudomonadales; family Porticoccaceae; genus HTCC2207. The sequence continues at coordinate 715 of CALKMW010000040.1, read as the reverse complement.
CCCACCAAATATATTTATAAAAGCAGCTTCATCCATAACAGAGAAGTTAGGGTCTAGCGGTAAAGGGTCATTAACATCTTCAACGCCATCATTATCATCATCGGCATCTTCAATATCGACAATGCCGTCATTATCGGAATCTTCAAGACCTGTATAAGAGCCCATACAAGTATCGTAAGCCACCGATACATCACCATCTCCAGGATTCCATATTCGATTGGCCCATTGTCCATAATCGGTATTTATAATGCCAACTTCAATATCTTCTGTACATTCACCATTGACAGCATTATCAACCAGTCCTTCTTGTTGCCCATCAATCACCCATAGGTACTGGAAACTCTCTCCCACTAGAGGTAGGAAAGCAGACCAGGTGCCATCCCCATTATCAGTGGCAATTGGACCAGCCTCTATATCCCAGTGGTTCCACAAGAAACCAGCCATGCGAACAGATTCTGGCGCCCCCTCAACGGCCACAGTGAACATAACATCAGTGGAAGTTGACTCAGCAGGCGGGCAAGCATCAAAAACATCATTCACATTACCCAAATTAGGCGCCCATAAACGATTGGCTGTATCATCACCGCTACACTCTAAAACGTTATCAGCAACCCATAGATACTCGGTATTAGAGCTTGGTGGAGAATCCATTGTTACAGTCCATGTACCATCACCATTATCCGCAGCAACAGGGCCAGTGGTTAAAGACCAATTC
>CALKMW010000039.1 GCA_938092205.1 uncultured Pseudomonadales bacterium | reverse complement strand
CAGATGGAACAATTTTCAGAGGTACCGCTATTGGTGCCGAAGGTCAATCTATTGGTGAAGTGGTTTTTAATACTGCACTAACGGGTTACCAAGAAATTCTCACAGATCCTTCTTATGCCAATCAAATTGTTACCCTAACTTATCCGCATATTGGTAATGTAGGCGTCAATGCTGAAGACCAAGAATCTAATCAAATTTGGGCTGCAGGATTGGTTATTCGTGACTTACCCCTGCTTGTTTCCAACTTTCGTAGCGAACAAAGTTTAGATCAGTATCTTGCTGATCGAGGTATCGTTGGTATTGCTGATATAGATACCAGAAAGCTCACCAGAATTCTTCGAGAAACAGGTTCGCAAAGCGGCTGTATTATCGTTGGTGATATCGACGAGCAAAAGGCTATTGAGGCTGCTAAACAGTTCCCTGGTTTAAAGGGAATGGATTTAGCCAAACAGGTTACAACCACTGAAGCTTATCAATGGCAGCAAAAAAGTTGGCAATTAGGCCAAGCCTTTCAGCAGCAAGATGACTTTAAATTTAAAGTGGTCGCCTATGATTTTGGGGTTAAGCAAAACATTTTACGTATGCTGGTTGATAGAGGCTGTGATTTAACCGTAGTTCCTGCACAGACCCCTGCTAGCGAGGTGCTAGTGATGAACCCTGATGGTGTATTCCTATCAAACGGTCCGGGCGATCCCGAGCCCTGTGATTATGCGATTGAGGCAATTAGCGAATTATTGAAAACGGATATACCACTTTTTGGCATCTGTTTGGGCCACCAGTTGTTAGCATTAGCCTCTGGGGCAAAAACAGCCAAGATGAAATTTGGTCACCACGGTGCCAATCATCCGGTGGAAGATATTGCTAATAAAACTGTGATGATTACCAGCCAAAATCATGGTTTTGCGGTTGAGGAAGATGGTTTGCCAGACTGTCTTAAAGCAACGCATCGATCGTTGTTTGATGGCTCTTTGCAGGGTATTCACCGCACTGACAAACCTGCATTTAGTTTTCAGGGTCACCCTGAAGCAAGCCCCGGCCCGCACGATGCGGCACCATTATTTGATCACTTTATAGAATTGATGGAGGCTAGACGTTAAGCGTCTTGACTGAGTAGCGACCCTATGCCAAAAAGAACAGATATAAAAAGCGTTTTAATACTTGGAGCAGGCCCGATTGTGATTGGGCAGGCCTGTGAGTTCGATTATTCCGGTGCTCAAGCCTGTAAAGCGCTAAGAGAAGAGGGTTATAGAGTTATATTGGTTAACTCTAATCCCGCCACGATTATGACCGATCCAGCAATGGCTGATGCTACCTACATTGAGCCGGTTGAATGGGGTACAGTCGCTAAAATTATCGAAAAAGAAAGACCAGATGTGCTGTTGCCCACCATGGGCGGTCAAACCGCACTTAACTGTGCCTTAGATTTGGCAAAACATGGTGTGCTAGATAAGTTTAATGTTGAAATGATCGGCGCCAATGCCGATGCCATCGATAAAGCAGAAGATCGTGAGCGTTTCGATAAAGCCATGAAGGCCATTGGTCTAGATACGCCAAACTCTGGTATTGCACATAGTCTTGAAGAAGCCTATCAGGTTGCCGATCGCTTTGGTTTCCCTTGCGTTATTCGACCCTCATTCACCATGGGTGGTTCAGGTGGTGGTATTGCTTACAACAGAGAAGAATTCGAACAAATTTGCCGACGTGGACTCGATCTTTCGCCTACCAATGAATTATTGATTGATGAATCACTCATTGGTTGGAAAGAATATGAAATGGAAGTGGTTAGAGACCGCAATGATAACTGCATAATTATCTGTTCGATTGAAAACCTCGATCCAATGGGTATTCATACTGGTGACTCTATCACCGTTGCGCCAGCACAAACCTTAACCGACAAAGAATATCAAATAATGCGTAATGCTTCGGTCAGTGTGTTGCGCGAAATTGGTGTTGAAACCGGTGGCTCTAATGTGCAGTTTGCGGTTAACCCTGAAGACGGCCGGCTGATTGTTATTGAGATGAACCCTCGAGTTTCTCGTTCATCAGCACTAGCGTCAAAAGCTACCGGCTTCCCAATTGCTAAGGTTGCAGCCAAATTAGCGGTAGGCTACACGCTAGATGAGCTACAAAACGAAATTACTGGCGGCGCCACACCAGCCTCTTTTGAGCCAAGTATTGATTATGTGGTAACCAAGGTGCCACGTTTTGCCTTTGAAAAATTCAATCAGGCTAGTCCAAAACTAACCACACAGATGAAATCTGTAGGCGAGGTGATGGCTATAGGTCGAACCTTCCAAGAATCTATGCAAAAAGCACTGCGTGGCCTAGAAGTTGGTGTTTCTGGTTTTGATCCAGTGATAGACCCTAAAGATGATTCATCAGTTAGCATTCTCAATAATGAGTTAGCTGAAGCAGGTCCAGATCGTATTTGGTACGTTGCCGATGGCTTCCGTTCAGGAATGACCCTTGAAGAAATGTTTGATATCACCATGATTGACCCGTGGTTTTTGGTGCAGATTGAAGATTTAATCAAACATGAAAAGCAGCTTCAGGGTACTGAACTATCATCGATTGATAAAACTAGCCTATTTAAACTTAAGCGCAAAGGATTCTCTGATAAGCGTTTAGGCGATATTCTTGGTTGTGGTGAGCAGGCAGTTCGAGAGCATCGAAATCAGCTAGATATACACCCAGTATATAAGCGTGTGGATACCTGCGCGGCAGAATTCTCCACAGATACTGCCTATATGTATTCGACTTATGAAGAAGAGTGCGAAGCCAAACCCAGTAATCGTGACAAGATATTGGTACTAGGTGGTGGGCCCAACAGGATTGGTCAGGGAATCGAGTTTGACTACTGCTGTGTGCATGCGGCTTTGGCCATGCGCGATGATGGTTATGAAACCATCATGGTCAACTGTAACCCAGAAACAGTGTCTACCGATTACGATACCTCTGATCGACTGTTCTTTGAGCCAGTGACTCTTGAAGACGTGCTAGAAATTGTTCGTATAGAAAAACCTAAGGGTGTGATTGTTCAGTTTGGCGGTCAAACCCCATTGAAATTAGCTCGCGCTCTAGAAGCCGCAGGCGTGCCTATTGTTGGTACTACGCCCGATGCGATTGACCGTGCTGAAGATCGCGAAAGATTCCAGCAAATGATTGAAAAGCTCGATCTATTGCAACCCTCAAATGCTACGGCTAGAAGTGCAGAAGATGCCGTTGTACTAGCGGAAAAAATTGGTTATCCATTGGTTGTTCGCCCGTCCTATGTTCTAGGTGGTCGAGCTATGGAAATCGTCTACAAAGAAGACGAGCTAAGACACTATATGCGAACTGCTGTAGAAGTCTCTGAGGATTCACCGGTACTGCTAGATTTCTTCTTGCCGAATGCCATTGAAGTCGATGTGGATGCCGTCAGTGACGGTGAGCAAGTAGTGATTGGCGCGATTATGCAGCATATTGAGCAAGCAGGTATTCACTCCGGTGATTCAGCCTGTTCTCTTCCGCCCTACAGTCTTAGTGAAGAAGTCCAAGATGAGATGCGCGAAGTCTGTAAAAAAATGGCGCGTGAACTTGGCGTTCGCGGCCTGATGAATGTTCAGTTAGCGCTTCAGGATGATAAAATTTATGTGATTGAAGTTAACCCACGCGCTTCGAGAACAGTACCATTTGTTTCTAAATGTATTGGTACATCCCTAGCCAAAATAGCTGCGCGCTGTATGGTTGGACAAACACTAGAATCTCAGGGCTTTACCAAAGAAATTGTGCCGCCTTATTACAGTGTAAAAGAAGCGGTATTCCCGTTTAATAAGTTCCCAGGAATCGATCCAATTTTGGGGCCTGAAATGAAGTCAACCGGTGAGGTAATGGGTGTTGGTGAAACCTTTGCTGAAGCCTATGGTAAAGCAGAATTAGGCGCCAGCGACGAAATACCTACCAAGGGCACTGCATTTATTAGTGTGCGCGATAGAGATAAGGATCAGCTGCCAGAATTGGCCAAAGATCTGTTGTCTATGGGCTTTCAGCTTGTTGCTTCTAAGGGTACAGCCAAAGTGATTCGCGATGCTGGCTTTGAGGTTGAATTAGTCAATAAGGTGCAAGAAGGCAGACCACATATTGTTGATATGATCAAAAGTGATAAGATACACCTTATTATCAACACCACTGAAGGGCGAAAAGCGATCTCTGATTCAAGTGCTATTCGTTCTAGTGCAGAGCAGCATCAAGTTTACTATACTACAACAATGGCTGGCGGTAGGGCTGTATGTGAAGCCATTATGTTTGCTGGTGATATTCAGGTAAGAGACTTACAAACGCTTCATAAGGCAATTAGCTAATGCAAAAAATTCCAATGACAGTTGAGGGTGAAGCAGCACTTCGAGTTGAGCTTGAAAAGCTTAAGAAAGAAGATCGCCCAACCGTTATTCAGGCTATTGCTGAAGCCCGTGAGCATGGCGATTTAAAAGAAAACGCCGAATACCATGCGGCTAGAGAACAGCAGGGCTTTATTGAAGGGCGTATACAGGATATTGAATCAAAGCTTTCTCTTTGTCAGATAGTGGATATTTCCCAAATCCCACAGGGTGATCGTGTAATCTTTGGTTCGACCGTGACTATTATCAATACTGACACCGATGAAGAGTTAAAGTATAGAATCGTTGGTGATGACGAAGCGGATGTAAAATCCGGTATGATTTCTTATCAGTCGCCTATTGCTCGCGCACTCATTAGTAAGGAAATTGGCGATGTGGTTAATGTTCATACACCGGGTGGCGAAGTAGAATACGAAATTGATGATGTATCATACTCTGGCTAACCTCTAAGATTAGCCAGCCGTCATAATTACTGGTTTAGTAAGAACAGCATTAATGCCTTCTGTGCATGTAAGCGATTTTCCGCTTCATCCCAAACTACAGAAATAGCTTTATCTTCCAATAATTCAGCCGAGACTTCTTCGCCTCGATGTGCAGGTAAGCAGTGCATAAATAATGCCTTATCTGCCGCCACTGCCATAAGCTCATGGTTTACCTGAAAGCCTGCAAAGTGCTCTAATCTAGTAGCCTGTTCCGCTTCTTGACCCATAGAGGCAAATACATCAGTGGTTACAAGATCTGCTCCAGAGGCCGCCTGCAAGGGGTCCATGGTTACCAGTACTCTATCACCGGCACTTTTAACAATATCAGGGTCTGGTTCATAACCTAAAGGGCAGGCTATCTGCAATTTAAAGTCAAACTGCATGGCTGCATTGATCCACGAATGACACATATTGTTGCCATCGCCAATCCAGGCGACAGTTTTACCCTGAATAGAGCCGCGATGCTCAACATAGGTTTGCACATCAGCTAGCAATTGGCAGGGGTGGAAGCTGTCAGTTAGGGCATTAATTACCGGCACATCAGAATGCTGAGCAAACTTTTCGATTTTTTCATGACCAAAGGTTCTGATCATAATAATGTCGGTCATTCTAGAGATAACTCTGGCTGAATCTTCGATAGGTTCACCGCGCCCTAGCTGGGTATCTGTGGGCGATAGGAACAGTGCGCTACCGCCAAGCTGCGCCATACCAGCTTCAAAAGAAACTCTAGTTCTTGTGGATGATTTTTCAAAGATCATCGCCAATACTTTACCGGCCAAAACGGGTTGCTGAGTGTTTTCTCGATGGGCCTTTTTCAGCGCAATCGCTGACTCAATCACTTGGTTGAGCTCATCTCGAGTAAGATCGTGTAAAGTAAGAAAATGTCTAATAGCCATCAGTTTGACTCCTATTGGAAGTCTCTAATTAGAGGTGCCAAAATGCTCACAACTTGTTGAGCCTCTTGATCAGTCATAATCATAGGGGGTAAAAGTCTAACCACCGAATCAGCAGTTACATTAATAATTAAGCCATGTTTGAGCGCTTCGGTATACAAAGACTTACAGGGCTTTGTTAGCTCAATGCCAATCATACAGCCGCTGCCACGAATATCCTTAACATGGGCAACGTCTTTAAGTTCCTCAGCTAATCCCTGCATAATAATATCGCCCACGATGGTAGCTCGCTGATAGATATCCCCCGACTCAATAAGTTCAACCACCTTAAGCGCAACAGCACAGGCTAAGGGGTTGCCACCAAAGGTCGAACCATGATTGCCCGGTTGCATAAGATGCGCGGCATTGCCATGCGCTAAACAGGCGCCAATCGGCATGCCATTACCCAGACCTTTAGCAGTGGTTACAACGTCGGGCTGGACACCGCTGTGTTGGTGATAAAAATATTTACCGGTTCTGCCATTGCCAGTTTGAACCTCATCAAACATAAGCAACCAGTCAAGCTCATCACAAAGATCTCTCAACTGTTTTAAATAGCCTGATTCAGCCAGATGTATTCCGCCTTCACCCTGAATAGGTTCAACAAAGATGGCACAGATATCAGAATTGTTTTCGGCAATGGTTCTAAGTGCCTCAATATCATTGAACGGGCCACGGGCAAATCCTCGTACCAGCGGCTCAAAACCCGCTTGTATTTTTCTACTGCCAGAGGCAGTTAAGGTGGCGAGGGTTCTGCCATGAAATGCGTTATCCATCACTAGCACAGTAGGTAATTTGATACCTTTTTTATTGCCGTGTAAGCGCGCTATTTTTATCGCGGCCTCATTGGCTTCTGCGCCAGAGTTGCTGAAAAATACATTAGTCATACCCGAGATATGACATAGTTTTTCAGCTAACTTCTGTTGGCTAGGAATAGAAAAAAAGTTGGAGCAGTGAATAAGGGTAGACGCCTGATTAGAAATAGCCGAGCTCAGTTCTGGGTGAGAGTGACCCAGTCCGCAGACTGCAATACCCGACAGAGCGTCTAGATATTTTTTGCCTTTTTCGTCATACAGCCAAGCACCTTTACCACCGACTAATGTCGCAGCTCTATCGCCATAGGTATTCATTAAGGACTTATCGCCCATAATTATTCACACTCACTTTTAAAATCTAATAGAAAAAGGGCAGCGGTGCTGCCCTTTACAGCAACTAATTATAGAAACATTTACCATGCATCGCAATTTTTCGCCTATCTAAGCTGCGCTAGGTGAAATTTATGCAGTAAATTAATACCGCCAAACACCTAAACAGGTTAAAATACGTATAATCCACATTAATCGAAAATAGGGCTCTTGTTAATGGATATTATGGAAACAATTCGTGATCAGGTAGAAAGTAATACTGTTCTACTATATATGAAAGGATCACCTAACCAACCACAATGTGGTTTTTCAGCGCGTACTGTTCAGGCACTTATGGCATGTGGTCATCGTTTTGCCTATGTAGATGTACTATCAAACCCAGAAATTAGATCCAATTTACCTGCTTATGGTAATTGGCCCACATTCCCACAGCTTTGGGTTGCAGGCGAGCTAGTTGGCGGTTGCGATATTGTTACCGAAATGCATGAGAAAGGTGAATTAAAGCCAATGATAGATGAAGTTGTTGGTGAGCAGGAACAAGGCGAATAACACAGTTATAGCCAGATATAAAAAAACGCTCGGTGATTAAAATCATCGAGCGTTTTTTTTAAGCTAAAGAAAGACTGAATTATTACTTAGCTAAGCCTCAGCTTTAGTGAAATAAAATTTGCGCCACAGTCTTAAACCAAAAGCCAAAGATAGTATCCATACAAATAACTCAATCCAGTTAGGGTTGCTGTTATAGCCGACAAAGCCTTTAAGAAAAACACCAATATGTCCCTTGTCATGCAGCAGGTGAGTGTATTTTTCTTTACCATTAAGGTTGTAAGAATAGAATGCAGGATTATCTGATTCACTTAATTCAGCTTTTGGTTCAAGAATACTGTAAGGGCGAGCAATATCCTGTTTTGTCTCAAGGCCAATGACCTGTAGATGGTCACCCTTGACGAAAAACTCTTCGATTTCATGGGTGCCATAGGTCATCATGCCCGATGCAAAAACAACTAATAACAAGCTAGTTGCTCTAAAAAATGACTTCAGCTGAATGCGTTTGCCCTGAATTACAATCGCATAACCAATAGCAATGGCAAGCACTAAGCCGGCTATAAAGCCTGAGTATGAAAAAGATTCGGTCATTGAGAAGCTACCCATCAGGAAAATAGCCGTTTCAAAGCCTTCCCTAAAGATAGCGAAGAAAATAATCAAAAATATTCCCCAGCCAGCATTTTTCACTGCTTGATTGGCATCCTCTTTCAATGCGGCAGTTGCACCCACCTGTTTAGATAGCCAAAAAATCACATACCAGATCAAGCCAGCAGTGGCGATCATGGCTACTCCCTCAAAGAGGGCTTCAATTGAGGCATTACCAATTGTGCTTTTAACTTTAACCAATGCAAAGCCAGTAATAATACTCGCAACAATAGCACTTGCCACACCTAGCCAAAGTTGACGGATTTCTTTGTGAAGGTCTTGTTTAATAAGTAGGGTATAAATGATTCCGACAATTAAAGAAGCCTCAAGGCCTTCGCGAAACATAATAATAAATTCGTTCATAACAGGTTTGCTCTATATTTGTGCATGGGGAAATTGAAAATTTGTAGCAGGTTCAATGAAACAACATGTTTAAAAATTCAATTTTACAGAAAAAAACAACTTAAATGCAAATAATTATCATTTGTAAATAGATTTATATATTTAATTACTAAGAAACTCCCCTTTTGGTTCACTGAAAATAGAGTATAGGAGTAATTCAAAATAATTGTTGCAAATATAAATGATAATCATTATCATTATCGAATAATTCAAACACACACATATATTTGGAAGAGACAATTTTATGAAGCGAGTATTATTTACAGGCGTTACAGTTCTATTTGGCGTCCTTATGTCTATTAATGTTTTGGCTGAAAGTTCAGAGGTTGAGGAGATCCTAGTTAAGGGTAGAGTTTTACAGAGTGATCAAATGAATGCGCTCAAAATACCTACACC
>CALKMW010000038.1 GCA_938092205.1 uncultured Pseudomonadales bacterium | reverse complement strand
TTCAGCCGCAAAATAGGCGACATCCTCATAGCTCATGGCGGTATCTTTAATCGCCCCTGTGGTGGCTAATCTGTAGCTACTATTGGGGTGATCTATTTTTGGCCACAAAATACCCGGTGTATCTAACAGCATGATGCCATTGCGCAGGTTAATACGCTGTTGCCCTTTGGTAATTGCCGGCTCATCACCTGTGTTTGCGATATGTTTACCGGCCAAGCAATTGATTAATGTTGATTTACCGACATTTGGAATGCCGGTAACCATTGCTAGTGTGTTGCGCTCGGTTTTTTGCGGATAAAGTTTGTTAATCAGATCGATAATTTGCCCACTGGGATCGGTGTTTAGCAAATCCAAAGCCATAGATTTAGTATTATTTTGTTGCTCAAAATAATTTTGCCACTGTTTGGTTATAGTGGGATCAGCAAGGTCGAGCTTAGTTAATATTTTAATCCGTGGCTTGTCAGTACAAAGATCTTGAATAAAGGGATTAGAGCTGCTGTAAGGAATACGCGCATCAAGAACCTCTACCAGAAGATTGACCTGCGGTAATGCCTCAGTCATCTCTTTGCTGGCTTTGTGCATATGGCCTGGATACCATTGAATTGCCATGGGGTGCTAATCTCTATAGTTTGTATCAAAGACGTTATTCTAACATGCTTGCCGGCTAATCTAACTCAAATAGAGACGGAAATTACTAAAAGCCTAAATCTTCCTGAGCGACATTGACAGTAATACTATCACCTTGAATATCAGTGTTAACCAGAATGGGTCTACAGCACACAAAGCAGTCTTCAGTGTAAGTTTGAGATTCTGATGGATCGACCAACAGCGTAATGGTTTCCCAGCAATAGGGACAGGTAATCTGTTCTTCATGTAAAAACATAGGCTTTTCCCCTAGTGCTGGTTTTGCATATAGGCAAACGTGACCGCTAAGTTTGTAATGGTGCTTTTTGCAGAGTTTCTAAATTAGCGCTACCGGTTAAAAACATTGCCCAGCGAAGTTGCTCCCGAAGTACAGTGATTTTTTCTATAACCGCCTCAGTGGACTCAAGGGAGGGCGCTAGAAACGGCTGAGCTAATGCAGATATACTTGCTCCCAAACGTATGCATCGTGCCACATCTAATCCATGTCTTACGCCACCAGAACCAATTAAGTTTAGTTTTGGGCAGGCCTTATTAATAGCGGGTAAAAGTGGCGCTGTATCCATGCCCCAATCAATAAATGGCGCAGCAATAGATTTTTCTTGGCTCAGTTGATTGCGCGCCAATTCTATACTTGCCCAATTGGTGCCTCCGCGACCGGCGACTTCTATCCACTTAATTCCAGCCTGTTGTAGTTTTTGTGCATTTCTAGGGCTAATCCCTGCACCAACTTCTTTTACAATAATTGGAACGGTTAATTTGTCCGCGCATTGGTAGATCGCCTCAAGTACTTGCTTCCAGTCTCGATCGCCGCCCTGTTGAACGAGCTCTTGCAGTGGGTTTATATGAATCACTAAAGCATTGGCACTAATAGCTTCTACCGCACGTTGAGCCAGATCAATACCCTGTTGCTGTATTTGCGTAGCACCAATATTGCCAAGTATTACAGTGTTGGGTGCATGCTGCCTAATTGCCTGTGTTTGATTGTGTTCTAATGCTGCGCGTTGTGAGCCAACTGCCATAGGAATATTACAGGCCTCAGCGGCTTCAGCTAAATGCCGATTAATAATATCCCCTTTGTCGCAACCACCGGTCATGGCGCCAATCATAATCGGTGCGCTTATGTTTTGATTTAGAAACTGGGTACTTATATCGATGTCATTCAATGCCACTTCAGGCAGGGCATTGTGCTCAAAGCGGATAGAATCAAACGTCGATATGGCTTGACTCTGATGCTCTGACTGAAGCGCCAAGTTAATATGATCAGCCTTTCGATCTGTAATATCTGTCATAGAGCCGTTCGCCGTTTATCCATATAATCTACTAAAATCATATGTGGCCATGTGAGTGCAGCAAGTCCAATAAAGGTTAGTTGCAGCATTGTGTTGGTTAAGGGCCCGCTAAGATAAAAGAAAACGCCTACCGCGGCTAACCAAGATAAAAGGGTATAAGTAATAGCCTCTTGCACTATTGCTAATCGGTTACCCTGCTCCAGACTATCCCATAAACGCATAATATGTCCGCGACTGTGCCACAGGCAAAAATACACAGCGAAACTAACTAGCGGCGGTAATAAACCAACGATAGCAATCATCAGAACCAGACTGACAAGGGGTTTACCATAATCCTTTTTGTGCAGAGAAAAAAAGCAATAGCTGGCGCAGCATATAATCCAGCCGATAAATAATAATTGGATAACAGACAGTAAAATATCTGCTGCTTCATTAGAACCGATTAAAATACTAAATATCGGTTTCACAGCCTCTGGGTTTAGACTGGGAATAGCAATAGGGACAAGCCCGCTGTGAGCAAGCCATGGTAGCCAATCTGTGCCGGTTTCAGCGATATCACTAGCGCCAAAATGATAGCCAGAAATTAATAAAAACAGACAAAGACTAATCAAGGGGAACTGCCACCAAAGCAGCGCTACAACTGTAGCCATAGCAATATAGGCTATGTGAAAAGTAACCCATGACAGTGGTCCGCGCATAGACCAGCCGCTGCGTCTAGCAATAGCCGCATCGAAACCCCCATGGGGAATGCCAAATAAAAAAATGGCAGCTAAAGCGGCAAAGTCCCAGCTAGTCATTATCGAAACACCTGAGTTAAAAAAGGAATTTTTGGCATGGCTAAAATAACCTTTATCCAGTCTTTGATAGTTGCTTTACCCAGCATAAATTGAGAAAACCCCTTAGCATCAAGAGCACCGGCAGTTTTCATCATAAGTTGCACCCCGAGTGTTGGCTCAGCGACCAACACGCGATTAAAAATATTATCCAATTTGTTGATAGTACCAGAAATAACCTGAGGCACTTCAAATTGACCTTTTTCAATGCCTGCTGCTAGCTTAGTAGTTTGCATTTGTATGGTGGTAAAAGCATAACCAGAAGATAGCCTAATGGCGCCACTAGCCGCACCTATTTTAGTTAGAGAGCTATCTTCGGCTATGGTTTCATGCATTGGGATAACCCCATGTTCTTCTCGGGTGATCGACTCAATTTCTATCGATTGATCTTTTAGCCATTGATCAATTGCCGTCCTATACCAGTCCATGGGTTCTAACGATGTAGAAATCATGGTTGACTCTATTAATAAGCTGCGATCTGAAAAGGGCAGGGCATAGATAAAGTGTAGCCCTCTTGATTGATCAACTCTAAAGTCCATTAGCGTAGCAATGCTAGTTTCTTTTAGCGGTTGTTTAGTTCTGATTTCAATCCCTAAAAAATGCTGCTTAAGGCCATTTTTATCCATTTTTGGGGGTCTAGAGTCGTAAATATGCTGTGCATGATAGCGTTGCCCCGAAACACTAAAGTTGCCACCGCAACCCGAACTTTGTATATGTTCGGCATAGTCGCGAATTAACTTTGTGCTTGGCGCCAGCTGTGATTCACGGTTGCGTAAATAATCGGCAGAGCTCAAACTGATATAGTGATAATCATCGCTGTTATGCAATATTTCACGCTGATGATCAACCAGCCGCCATTGTTTCCAGCAACCCTTAATGGCGCTACCTAATTCTTGAAGCTGATCATCTTTTGCCCATAAGGCCCAGCTAACATCGCGTTCATCCGGTTGCTTTGGTTCTATCACCACTGTCGTTTGATGCTTAAGTTTAGCTGCGAGACTGATGCCGGCACTGCCACCACCAATAATGGCTATATCGGTTTCAATAACTTTAGCACTTTGGTTAGGTAGCATCGACACCTGCAAGTCCCTTGAGTGGTTTGTGCAACTTAGATAAATGTGGGGGTACCTTTTTCGGGCGTAAATCAACCAGACTAAATAGGCTTAAGATGATTTTTTCTAGCTTATGGACAACCACACGACCTTTCCACCAGGCCAAATTCCTTCGTTGTAATAGAACCCCAATCTGTCGATAAACTCTTAGAGCTACAGTAATAGAAAAACGCGAGCGAAACGGTAAAAGCTGAATTCCCAAGAGGGCACTTTTGTAATAACTATCGGCAAGGCAAAGTAGCTTTGCAATAGCCTCAGAGGTTGGCTGTCGAAACTCGGTGGCAGCACTGGCGATTTGCTCGGGTGAAAGATCAAGCCAACTAGCAGGAAGATAGCGACGGCCCATTTTGGCGTCTTCTAGTACATCGCGGGCAATGTTCGTCAACTGCATAGCAATACCAAGATCTATGGCAAAATGATCAGCACGTGCATGCTTGCAGTTTAGAATTCGACACATCATCAGGCCCACAGTCCCGGCTACAGCATGGCAATACCTTAGAAGTTCAGCTTCATCTTTTACTGCTGTTGGCTGTTGGTCAAGAAGCATGCCGTCTAATAACTCAATAGCGGCGTTCATGGGGATATTAACTTCAGAGGCTAACCCAAGAAATGCTTCAACCTCAGGCCCAGCCGGTGGGCAATTACCATTTAAACTAAGGCTTATATCGGCCAGTGTTTCATGACGATGCGGTAAATCACCATCGGCGATATCATCCACAAAGCGGCAAAATTCATATAATCTAGCGGCTCGTTGAGCCAATGTTTGACCAAGAAAAAGGCTTGCCCAATAAAATGATTTACCATGCCGAGCAAGTACTTGCTTTGATGAAGACTGGTTTATTTGAGCTACTTCCATGATTTAACCGCCTGAACCTACCTCAACACCTGTAAGAAGTTCTTCAACTACCTTAGCTGAGCTTACCACACCTGGCAAGCCTGCACCCGGGTGGGTGCCTGCACCTACAAAGTAAAGATTTTTTAAGCGGTTGTGGCGGTTATGAAACCTAAACCACGCAGATTGTGTCAGTCTTGGCTCAATGGAAAAGCCAGCGCCATGCATCGATCGATAATCCTTGGCAAAATCTTCAGGTGTCATGCAGAATACTTCCTCAATCACAGAAGATAATTCAGGAAGTATAGACCCCTCAAGGGCATCTATAATTCGATCGCGCAATTTTGGAGCTTCCTCTTCCCAATCCACATTACCCTGCAGATTAGGCACTGGACAAAGTACATAAAAGGATTCGCAACCCTCTGGAGCAAAGCTTTTATCAGTGGCAGTAGGTCGGTGTAAATACAGCGAGAAATCGTCACTCATTTTCTTACTATCAAAAATTTCAGATAGCAGTTCTTTAAATCTAGGCCCCATCCAAATGCTGTGGTGGGCTACATCTGGGTAGAGTTTTTTAGTGCCAAAATAAAGTACGTATAGACCCATGCTGTAACGTTTTTTGGCGCGGGGCATTCTATTTTTCACGCTTGGGATTAGGTGTTTGTAACAGGTCTCGGGGTCTCCGCCAAAAACCACTATGTCGGCATCTAAAACTTTGTTATCAGCCATGCGAACGCCAGTAGCGCGTTTGTTTTGTGTAAGGATTTCGTCGACATCAGCATTGAGAACAATATCAATCCCTTGGCGCGCCATTAATGCACCTAACTCTTCAACTAATTTGCCAGTGCCACCCATGCAAAAGAATACCCCCCAGCGGCGCTCTAAATAGTGAATGAGCGTATAAATGGCAGTAGTTTTAAAAGGATTGCCACCCACCAGAAGAGGATGAATAGAAAAAGCTTGTTGTATCAGCGGGTGCTTTAAATATCGACCCACTAACTGGGATACTGTTTTATAGCATTTAAGTGTCAGCAGCGCAGGGATCTGTTTAATCATTAGCCATAGGCTATTGAATGGGCGATGTACCAATTTCTTAAAGCCGATATCATACACTTTTTTAGATTGGTCTAATAAGGCTAAGTAGCCGTCCGCATCCGCGGGGCTAAAGCGGCGAATTTCATCTAAAGTGTCTTCAATTGAGGCGCGATAATCAAACTGACTGCCATCGGTAAAATGAAAGCGATAAAAAGGATCAAGTGGCACAAACTCCAAGTGATCTTCAAGCTTTTCATCAAACAGTTCAAATAGCTCATCAAACAGAAAAGGTGCTGTGATTACCGTGGGGCCGGCATCATGTTTGTAGCCGCCGCGTTTAAATACCTGAGCCCTTCCACCAAGACTACCTAATCTTTCCATTAGGGTAACTCGATATCCTAGTGCTCTTAACCTTAAGGCTGTAGCTATTCCTGAGAAGCCGGCACCAATAACGACTGCATGTTGATCACAATTGTTTTTCTTAATATTTAGGCTATTCGACATTGGCTTTTGATCAAGGTGGTTTTCTTTACTGAATTCACTAAGTCTGCGGTCACAGATTGCAAAGCAGGAGGTAAGGATAGTACGAGTTCTTCTGCTTGAATCAACCACTGGTCGACCAGTTCATTAGCTTGAGAAATAACCACGCTTGAGGCAATCCTTTGCTGCCAACTAGATAGACGATCGTTATCATCAGACGAATACCAACGCTGAAAGTCCTCTCGCCCTAATCCTTGTTTTGCAAATAAACTGACGACTAAGTTCGGTTTTCGGCCATCAAGATCGCTGGATCTATGGCTCGATGGAATAATGTCGTCTATATCGTTATAGCCCTGATAGGCTAGACCGCAGAAACCTACTAGATCATCCAAGCGACCTAGCCAATGATTGTCTTTTTGCGGATTCATTAAACCAGCGGCAATTGCTGCACCCTTAATTGGTGCAACTAAAAGAGGCGCTGTTTTACCTTTGGCAATGCGTTGCCACTCATCTAAATCAGCGCATTGACGTTGATTAATATCTGAAATTTGTCCGTTGCAGGTTTCCTGCATTGCCTGAGCAAGTAGAGCCGTTAATTGACCACCAACTACTGGGTTCCTTGCGGCTAGCTCAAAGGCTTTGGCAACCATCCAGTCGCCTAGGCAAAGTGCCATATCAGAGCCAAAAAAATGATTGATACTTTGTTGGCCGCGGCGATGGGTGCTGGCATCACTGATATCGTCATGTATAAGTGACGCATTGTGCAGCAGCTCACAGGCTGCAGCCCAATTTAAATTATCTATGTGTTCAAGATTGAGAGCGGTACCACTTGCGAGTGCAAGCTGAGCTCTAAATGATTTTCCAGGATTCTTAAAGTGGTATTTTGCGGCAACAGTTAAACAACTGTTGTCCTGTGGTAGCTCTGAGTTGTACAGAGCATCTAAATGAGATATCCACTCTTTTTGCACTGAGGTTCTCGGGGCCATCGGTCACTACCCTCATTGATCGTAACTGTATGTTACTTGTTTTTGTTTTTTTATTTTTGAGAAAGAGAGAGCCAGTATGCTGGCTCTCCCATACTTCTCGACAGTAGATTACTCTGAATCAGCTACTGCTGCTGACCAAATTACAATACCGAAACCAATTTTGTTCCAGAAGTCAGCTAAGTTGTAAATAACGTTCATTGTGCCTGCATCTGCTCCGCCACCTAGATAGCCTAGGAAATAACCTAGCGGATAGATAGACCAACCTACAGTCACAAGTAATGTCATTGTTTTATAAGCTTTCTGCACATTAGCATTGGCGAGACTAGCATTAACGCGACTTGCTTCACCTTTGATAATGTACCAAATAACATAGAACCAAGACGCCATTGATAGTACGAAGGCCATGCCTACACCCATCATTCCTGTTTCACCAGCATAACCGAATAACAGCATAGCTGTTGTACCGATAAGGAGATTCCAGAATACGCGACCAGGTACTTTACCTACCGCAGACATGATTAGGTAGAATTCAACCATCAAGAGTGGCACGGTTAAGAGCCAATCAATATAGCGAAACTCTGTTGGAGATGTTCCCGACGCGACCCAAACGTCACGCATATAGAAGTAATGAACTGCTGCTATAAGCGTAACTAGACCAGACACTGTTAACGACGTTTTCCACTTGCCTGCAACGCGGTCGCGTTCCAAGAAAAAGAATGCCGTTGCAGCGACAAGCGCCATAGATATTAACCAAAAAGACATGCCGACATAATCGCCGGATTGTAAATTGTTAGTCATGTGTAACCCCTACTTAAATCGAGCTTTATTATTATTGTGTCAGCCTGCTCATCCGAGGATA